>CAUZWB010000008.1:0-17578 GCA_963583525.1 Verrucomicrobiia bacterium
TGGTGCCGAAGAAGCCGTTTGCCTTCACGCCGTTCAAGATGCGCACGCAGTGGCGGTTCAACGAGGGCTACAGGGGCAACGGCACGGTGCGCGGTTGGCGCGAGTACGACAGCATTTATCACGCGGTGTTCGCGTGCATGCGCGGCACGCCGGGGTATCCCAGCGGCAAAGGCAAGGCGTATCGCGTGGCGCCCGATGGCCTGCTGCTGCGGGCGTCGATCCCGAGCGCGGAACAGTGGCAGGTGGAGAGCACGTACGGGCCGCGCGCGAATTTCAAAATCTCACTGCGCGAGCTGCCGCAACACGGGAAATTCCGCGTGCGGGTGAAGGCGGCGAAGTACAACGACGCGCTGTTGCTGGGGCCGCGGAGTCCATCGGCCAAGCCGTCGAAGGAGGCGGTGACGGTGACGGGGCTGAACGAGCCGCAGATGGTGATGATTAAAAAGGCCGGAATTTATCAGACGGACGTTTACCCGCAGGCGGCGGCGGGTGAGGGGGTGAAGGCGGACGCGTCGAAGCTTGGGGAAAAACTGGTTGGCGCATGGAAGCTGGACGGCAACACGGACAGTTTGCTGAAGCCAAAAAAGTTGACCGGCCGGTTGGTGGGCAACGCGAAGTTCGTGGACTCGCCGATCGCCAGTGGAGGCCAAGGCGGCAAGGCGATCGCGCTGGATGGCGCTGGCGACGCGGTGGTCGTGCCGCGCGACAAATCGATGGATGTGGGCAAGGGCGAGTTTACGGTGGCGGCGTGGATTCGTCCCACGCAGCTGCGGCAGGCGGGCATTGTTTGCCTCGGCAAATACAGCTGGACGCACGGTTGGTATCTGGACATGCCGAACAACCGCGGCGTTTTGCGCATCGAGACGGCGAACCCGGACAATCAGCCCAACGGCACGGTGGCCTCGCGCCCGGGCGTCATTCGCGTGAACGAATGGCAGCACGTGGCGGCGGTGGTGCGGCGCGGCAAAAACCAAACGCGCATTTACGTGAACGGCTACGAGGTGGGCGTGGGGACGATTAATCCGCGCGTGCTGGACAATCCAAAAGTGGATTTGCACATCGGGCGCATCCAGGACGCGCAGCAGTTCAAGGGCGAAATTGACGAGGTGAGGCTGTACAAGCGCGCGCTGGGCGTGGCGGAGTTGAAGGCGCTGCTGGTGCCGGGGCAGCGGTTCGTGAAGGCGCCGCCGGTGAAGGAGGAGGATTTGTTTTTGAAAATCAACGGGAGCGAGTTTTCCGAAATGCGCCGCCAGCCGGCCTTCGCGGTGCTGCGTCTCCCGGCTGGGCCGGTGCGCGTGAGCGCGCGTTACGGCGGCAACGCAGTGCCCAATCGGATCGTGCTCACGCCATTGGCGGCGGGCGATGCGTTGGCGGAGAATTTTAAACAATTTGAAAACCGCTCGCCGTGGCTGGGCGTGCACCTCGGCTTGCGGCGCGATTGCGGCAGCACGTTCGCGCCGGTGCAGCGGCCGGTGAAGGTGAGCGGCACGGAGCTGAACGAGTTCGTGTTCGAAGGCGCCATCAACAATTACCCGAGCGACGATGTGCAGGAGAATAACGACAACTATCTTGCGGGCGTGCGCGAGATTGGCGTGCGCAGTGAGTACACCGACGGGCGCGTGCGGCCGCGGCTGCGGATCCGGTCGGTGGAGTTTGAGGGGCCGTTCTACGAGAGCTGGCCGCCGGCGCCGCACCGGCGAATTTTTATCGGCTCAGCGAACGAGGACAAACCGGCGGTGTACGCGCGCGAGATTGTGCGGGCGTTCGCCGGTCGCGCCTTCCGCCGGCCGATCACCGCGCGGGAGGAAGCCTCGCTGATGGCGGTGTGGCGGGCGGGCTTCGAGGAGACGAAAGATTTCCGGCAGAGCATCAAGGACACGCTGCTCATCGTGCTCACCGCGCCGCAGTTCCTGTTTATCATCGAGCAAAGCCCCAGCCCGAAGGCGGAGGATCTCGGCCCGTACGAGCTGGCGTCCAAGCTTTCGTATTTTCTCTGGAACACCGCGCCCGACGCGCGCCTATTGCGCTTGGCCGGCGAAGGCAAACTGCACGCCGCGCTGGACACGGAGATTTCCCGCATGATCGCCGACCCGCGCTTCGGGCAGTTCACGCGCGAGTTCGCCGCGCAATGGCTCAGCCTTGAGAAATTTGACGTGGTGGAGATGGATCGCAAACGCTTCCCGACCCTCACGCGTGACACGCGGCTGAATCTGCGCCGCGAACCCGTCGAGCTGCTGCAGCATCTCATCCGCCAAAACCTCCCCGCGCAAAACCTCGTGCAGTCAGATTTTATTTTGGCCAACGAGGTCACCGCCAACTACTACGGCCTCGGCGATCGGACCGAGAGCGGTTTCGATTTCATCGCCGTGCGGCACAACCGCCCGCACCTCGGCGGGTTGCTCTCGCAGACGAGCATCCTCGCCGGCTTGTCCGACGGCCGCGAGGCCAACCCCGTGAAGCGCGGCGCATGGCTGGCGCGCAAACTCATCGCCGAGCCGCCCGACGATCCTCCGCCCAACGTGCCGTCCATCGACAAGATTGATCCGAAGCTTCCCCTGCGCGAACGCCTTGCCCAGCATCGCAACCGCAAGGCCTGCGCCAACTGCCACGGCGGCATTGATCCGTGGGGCATCCCGCTGCAGCAATTCGACGCCGCCGGCCTGTTTCGCGCCGAGGCCGACACGCGCTCGACGCTGCCGGACAAAACCGAGATCGCCGATTTCAAGGCCCTCCGCGCCTACCTCGCCGGCGACCGCATGGACCGCGTTGCCTTCAGCACTCTAAAACACCTCGCCATCTACGCCACCGGCCGCACGCTCACCTACAACGAGCTTGCGTTTCTTGAAGAAAACGGCCTAAAATTGCGTCCGAATCAATATCGGATGCAGGATCTGGTTCGGTTCATCATCCACAGTGATATTTTTCTGAAGAAATAAAATACCCGCCATGACCCGCCCACTGAAACTTGATCGCCGCGCCTTCCTCAAGGGCGCTGCCGGTGCCACGCTCGCCCTGCCCGTGCTGGAGGCGATGGGCAAGGAAGTGGCCGAGGCGGTGCCGCGCCGGTTCTGCGCGCTGTACACCGCCAACGGCATGTCGCTGCCGCACGCCAAGAACAAGATTGACGAGTGGAGCTGGTTCCCGCGCGCGGAGAAGGACGGCAAGTTTGTGTTCGGCAAATCGACCGAGCCCTTCGCGCCGTTCCGCCAGCACCTCAGCTTCATGGGCGGACTGTATCATCCCAACGGCCCGAAGTCCGACCCGCACGTGTGCTCGGACATGTGGCTCACCGGCGCGCCGTTGCAGGATCCCAAGCGCGAGGTGTACAACTCCGTCGCGCTCGACCAAGTCGTCGCCAAGCACACCAAGCAATTTTGCCGACAGCCTTCGTTGGTGATGTCCGTCGATGCCGGCGTGGGCTTCCTCTCGCGCACGGGCACCATCTCCTACAGCATCACCGGCAAGCCGATTCCGGCGGAGAACAATCCGCGCCAGATTTTCAACCGTCTCTTCCGCGCCGACCGCGCCTCGCTCGAGACCCAGCGCAAGAATCTCAAGCGCCGCATCAAGCTCGTCGATGCCGTGCTCGAGAACGCCCGCGCGCTCAACAAGAAGCTCGGCAAGTCCGACCGCGAAAAGATGGATCAATATTTGACCTCGCTCAGCGAAGTCGAGTCGCGCCTCATCGCCTCCGAGAAGTGGATCGACATCCCGCTCAAGAAACAGGATCACACCCACCTCAAGCTCGACGCCAACTCCGAGGGCGAACCCGCCGAGTATTATCGCAACATGTTCGACCTCATCGCGCTGGCGTTTGACGCGGACATCACCCGTAGCATCTCCTTCATGCTCAACCGCGAGGACGGCATGGGCATCAGCGACACCTTCCCCATCAAGCTCGGCATCAAGCGCACCCACCACAATCTTTCCCACGCGCAGGACAAGGACGGCCAGCTCAAGTTTGCCCAGTACGACCAATTTCTCAGTGAACAACTCGTCCACTTTTTCAAGCGCCTGCAAAGCTACAAGGAAAACAAGGGCAACCTGCTCGACAACACCATCGTCCTCTACGGTTCCGGCGCCAGCACCACGCATCTGCCCAAAAACCTCCCCACCCTCGTCGCCGGCGGCGCCAACATGGGCCTCAAGCACGGCCAATACTGGCGCGACGGCGACACCCAAATGTCCGACATCTACCTCAGCATCCTCCACAGCCTCGGCATCGAGGAGGAAACCTTCGCCGACAGCACCAAGACTGGCGCGCGCGAAGTCTTCACCAAGGCGTAGATACGTTTGCGACTATCGCCCCTTTCCGTGGGAGCAGATGAACTGCAACTCGGCGCCGGACACTGGGTGATATACGTAAATCAAACCGGTAAAGCCTTGGTCGGATCCGCCGAAGGTGTTCCGGGTGATCTGCCGAACTGCCACAGCCGACGCGATATTTGTTTGCCGGTGCGGTTATCAATGACATCGGCAACGATGCTGCTGTGGTGGTGGTTCTCAAGCCGCAAAGTGAGATCGGCAAACTTGGCCTCGGCGACAATGGGTTTGCATGCGATTTCTTTGACCGGCCCACGCGCCATGCTCACATTCATTCGCAGCACCTTGGCCGGTGACAACGGGCGCGTGCCCGAAGCGCGGTAGTACGCCTTGGCCACGAGCGTAAATGAGTTCGCCACTTTCGCTGGCCGACCTGCACCGGCCAATGCAACCAAAGCAATGACGCCTAACAGGCCAACTGCAATAACCGTTTTCACTTTGTTATTCTTCATGATATCCATCATTTTGTTCGCTCGGTGGAATTTGGAATTCAATTTTGAGGATTAGACGGGTCGATGGATTGATCGCTCCAAACAATCCGCTTCACATCGCTTGTGTCTCAAGTTCTGATATGATACGCAAAGGCATGCCGTTTGGAAAACTTCTATTGCTATTCATTTCCGTGTTCGCTCTTCAAGCGGCGGACAAGCCCAATGTCGTTTACATCCTCGCCGATGACCTCGGCTATGGCGACCTCGCCCATGCGGGCGGCAAGGCGGCCACGCCGCATTGTGACCGGTTGGCGCGGGAGGGGATGCGGTTTACGGACTCGCACACGACGTCGTCGGTTTGCACGCCCACGCGTTATGGAATTCTCACGGGCCGTTACAACTGGCGCAGCACGTTGAAGAAAAGCGTGTTGTGGGGGATGTCCGAGCCGTTGATTGAAAGCAAGCGGCTGACGGTGCCGGGATTTTTGCGGAAGCAAGGCTACCACACCGGCGTCGTCGGTAAATGGCATCTCGGCCTCGGTTGGCAAATGCTGCCCAATGGCGAGAAGCGTAAGCCCAAGACCGGCGCGCAACGCGGCGATGGTTGGCAGATTGATTACGATAAAAAAGTCACCGGCGGCCCGCTCGCGGTGGGCTTTGATGAATCGTACATCATCCCCGCCTCGCTCGATATGTTTCCGTATCTTTATTTGAAGAACGACAAACCCACCGCGTGGGCCAACACCACGAAAGCCTTCCACCGCCCCGGCCCCGCTGCGGAGGAATTTGAGGCAATCAATTGCCTCACCGATTTCGCTCGCGAAAGCCGCGCGTACATCGCCGCCCGTGCCAAGAGCGACAAGCCGTTTTTTCTTTATCTGCCGCTCACCAGCCCACACACGCCCATCGTGCCGTCCAAAAAATGGCAGGGCAAATCCAGCCTCGGCAAGTACGGCGATTTCCTGATGGAAACCGACTGGGTCGTCGGCGAAGTGCTCGCCGAGCTGGACAAACAAAAACTCGCCGACAATACGATTGTCATTTTCACCGCCGACAACGGCTGTTCGCCCGCCGCCAAGATTCCCGCGCTCGTCAAAAAAGGCCACAAACCCAACGCCCACTGGCGCGGCCACAAGGCCGATATTTTCGAAGGCGGCCACCGCACGCCCTTCATCGTCCGCTGGCCCGGCACCGTGAAGGCCGGCAGCTCTTCGGACGAAACCATTTGCACCACCGACCTCTATGCGACCCTCGCCGACATCCTCGGCCAACGCGACGCCATCCCCGCCCGCGCCGGCGAAGATTCATTCTCCTTCCTCACCGCGCTGCGCGGCCAGGCCAATCGCAAGGCGCTCCGCCCCTTCACCATCCATCATTCCATCAACGGCTCCTTCGCCATCCGCCGCGGCCCGTGGAAGCTGGCGCTGTGCCCCGGCTCCGGCGGCTGGAGCGGCCCCCGCCCGGCGACTGCGTTCAAAAACAAAACCCTCCCCCTCGTGCAATTATATAATTTGAAAGACGACCCCGCCGAAAAATTAAATCTCGAGGCCCAGCATCCTGAAATCGTGAAAGAACTCGTTGCCGAACTATCAAAGGCCATCCGCAACGGCCGCACCAACCCCGGCCCCAAGCAAGCCAACGAAGGCTGGCCTGCCACCTTCAATGCACGCGTGCTGGTGGAATTCCCCTCACTGAAAGAGTAAGTTTCCTGAAATGATCTACTTTGAAATCTCGGTGATAGTCACCAAGATTTCAAGGTGATATATATTATGTTTCTACGAGCCTTTGAATGGCGAACCGTGCAGGGAATGAGCAGGGATGCTGTGCATGTCTCCACCATCAACAATTTGGCGATTCGGAGGCTTATGGCGTTCGGCTGGGTGAATGTTTCGTGGAGTTTTTCGAGGCGAATTGCGTGAAATGTCTCAAGGCAAAAAAGCACATGGATGACATCCCGCCGGAGGATGAGGTGCTGTGCTTGCCATCGCGTCTAAGGAATTGACACACCGAACCGCATCTGAAGAGATAGGCGCAGCACCCACTAAAAAATGAACCGTATCTTAATTTTCCTCTGTATCCTCTGTGCCTTCGTCGTGAATTCCCCCGCCGTCACGAAGCCGAACGTCCTCTTCATTGCGATGGATGACTTGAATGATTGGGTCGGTTGCATGGGCGGGCATCCGCAGGCGCGGACGCCGAATTTGGACCGGCTCGCGGCGTCGGGCATTTTGTTCAGCAACGCCCATTGCGCGGCGCCGGCGTGCAATCCTTCGCGCACGGCGATTTTTACGGGGCTCTCGCCGCACCGCTCGGGCATTTATCGCAACAACCAAAAAATGCGAGAGGCGCTGCCGGCCACGGAGATTTTGCCCAAGACATTTTCGCGCGCGGGCTGGTGGGCCGGCGGCTCGGGCAAGATGTTGCATTACTTCATCGACGCCCGTTCGTGGGATGAATATTTTCCCAAGAAGGAAACCGAGCATCCTTTCCCGCGTACGCTGTACCCGAAAAAGCGCCCCGTGAGCATCCCGCGCGAGCCGTGGCAATACGTCGAGACCGACTGGGCGGCGCTGGACGCCACCGACGAGGAATACGGCGGCGACTATCTCGTAGCAAAATGGGTCGGCGAAAAGCTCGGCCAAAAACATAACAAACCGTTTTTCCTCGCGTGCGGCATTTACCGTCCGCACGAGCCGTGGTTTGTGCCCAAGAAATATTTCGAGCCTTTCCCGCTGGAAAAAATCCAACTGCCGCCCGGCTACAAAGCCGACGACCTCGACGACCTCCCGCCCGAAGGCAAACGCCGTGGCCCCAATCGGTACTTCGCCCACATCCGCAAACACAAGCAATGGAAGCCCGCAGTACAGGGCTACCTCGCCTCGATTTATTTTGCCGACGCGATGCTCGGCCGCGTGCTCGATGCGTTGGAGAAAGGGCCCAACGCCGGCAACACCATCGTCGTGCTGTGGTCCGATCACGGCTGGCATCTCGGCGAGAAACAGCACTGGCAAAAGTTCACCGCGTGGCGCGCGTCCACCCGCGTGCCGCTCATCGTGCGCGTGCCCAAGGGCGCGCCCGGTTTGCCGGCGGGCACCCAACCGGCCACGTGCACCCGCCCCGTTAGTTTGCTCAGCCTCGCGCCCACGCTCCTGCAACTCAGCGGATTGCCCCCGCACAAAAACCACCACGGCCCCAGCCTCGTGCCGTTGTTGAAAAACCCGAAGGACCCTTGGCCGCATACGGCCGTGACCCACCTCGACCAACCCGGCAGCTTCGCCCTCAGCGCCGAGCGCTTTCGCTACATCCACTATGCCGGCGGCGGCGAGGAACTTTACGACATCAAAACTGACCCCTACGAATGGCGCAATCTCGCCGATGACAAGCAACACGCCGCCACCCTCAAACGCCTGCGCACGCTCGCCCCCACAAAATTCGCCCCCGCCGTCGCGCCCAAAATCGCCTCGATGCCCGCGCTCAAGTGGAACCCCCTCGCCGCGAACGCCAAGGCACCGCCCTCCAAGCCCGCCGGCGGCAAGTTCGATGTCATCTTCATCAACCGTCGCGCCAAGCCCGTGCACCTGTTTTGGATGCTCCCCAACGACGGCCGCAAGCATTACACCACCCTCGCCCCCGGCAAACTACACCGCCAACAAACCCGCCCCGGCGCCATCTGGCAAATCGCTGCGGGGAGTGATGGCCCCGCCGCCAAGCCCCTCGGCTATTTCAAGGTCGGCGATCGCGCCGCCAAGGCCGTAGTGCCGAAGTGATCGGCTGCCACCGGTCACTTCAGATATTTTTTCAGGTCACGATAATAGTTTTCGTGAGTCCCGACGGTGATGAGGAAAAGATTTTCTTTCGTGAACTGATACGACAACAGCGTTTCCTGCCGGTTCATTTTGAATTTGCGGACGAACACGCCCTTGAGATCCTGCTGCTTCTCTTCCCCGAGCGTTGGGTTGGCCAGCAGTAACTGGATTTGCCGGTCCACTTTTGCCCGGTCTTGCTTCGTCAGCTTCTTGATTTTCTTGAGAAACTGCGGCGATGCGATGCCCTTCATGAGCCGGGCACGTAGTCCTCGCCCAGTCCCGCCTCAATCTCGTCGAGCCCAATCAGCGTTTCCTTGATGAACGCATAAGGCAAATCCGGATTGTCCTCCGCGATGCGGCCGACCTTGGCCCAGTACTCAATCTGCCCCGCCATCGATCGTTGCTCCGCGCCACTCCGCGCCTTCGCGACCGTGGCCAGATCGTCAGATACTCGAATCACCGTGCTCATTCCAAATAAGATGTAGCAAAACGCTACACCTGTCAACCCTCCTTTCCATTCTTACAAAAAAGCCAATTGCGCGCATTGACACATCCGCGTTTTACGGGGGAAACTCCACCGAACCTCAATCCATAAACATTATGAAACGACGCACTTTCCTCAAGACCACCACCGCAGCCGCTGCTACTTTGGCGTTGCCGAATTTGATTACCGCCAAAGACAAGAAAGCCATCGTGCTCGGCAAGGGCGATTTCCAATACACCGTGGAGCACGGCTGGGGCAATGCGCCCGAGGGGCATTCTTATGGCGGCGCCACGCACGGGGTGGCGGTCGACAAGGCGGGGCTGATTTATATCACCCACCAAGGCCGGCCGAATTCGATTATTGTTTTTGAGCCGAGCGGCAAGTTTGTCAAATCGATGGGCAAAGTCCACGCGGGCAGCGGGCACGGCATCGACATCCGCGTGGAGGATGGCACGGAGTACATTTACCTTTCGCCGAGCAACGCGCGGATGAGCTTTACCAAAATGACGATGGACGGCGAGGTGGTTTGGCAAAAAGGCCAAAAGCTGCTGGGCGAACTCAGCGGCAAATACCCCGGCCGCTATCGTCCCACCAACGCGAGCTTCTCGCCCGATGGCGGCTACTTCCTCGGCGATGGTTATGGCGGCGGCTACATCCATCAGTTTGATAAAAAGGACCGCTATGTGCGCACCATCGGCGGTGGCGGCACGGCCGATGGAAAATTCCGCACGCCGCACGGTCAATGGCTCGATGCCCGCGACGGCACACCCAAGCTCGCCGTGTGCGACCGCGCTAACAAACGCCTCCAGTGGTTCGACATGAACGGCAAACACCTCCGCACCCAAGGCGGGTTTCTCTTCCCCGCTGACATCGACATCCAAGGCGACATTATGATGGTGCCCGACCTCCACGCGCGCATCACGTTGCTGGACAAAAACAACAAAGTCATCACCCACCTCGGGGATAATGGACAATGGCGCGCCAAGGCGTTGAGTGCTGGCTTCCGAGGCAAACGCGCTGAATGGCAAGACGGCCGCTTCATCCACCCTCACGACGCCTGCTTCGACAAGGTCGGCAACATCTACACCGTCGAATGGGTAGTCGGCGGCCGCGTGACAAAGCTGACGAAAGTGTGATTTGGCGTGCCTTGCAAGTCCGCATATATGACATTCGGTCTGTGAAGACTTTCGGGTTCGCGCGCGTCCATTCCCATTTAACCCAGTGGGCTTGAAGTTTGGGCGGGATCTGCTTAAGTTTCGGGTCGCTGAAATCATCATGAACTTTTTGCGTATTTATATAGTGTGCACATTCGCGGGGCTGTGGCCGGTGGGCGCGGCGGAGCTGGATTTTGCGCGCGATATCCGGCCGATTTTGTCGGACAAATGTTACAACTGCCACGGGCCGGACAAGAAGGCGCAGAAGGGGAAATTGCAGCTGCATGACCGCGCGGGAGTGATGGAATCGGGCGTGCTGTCCGATGGCGAAATGCTGGCGCGACTGACGAGTGAGGACCCCGATGAACGGATGCCGCCGGCGAAATCAAATCGCGTGCTGAGCGATGAGGATCGCGCAAAGCTGATGCGATGGCTAAAGGAGGGCGCGAAGTGGCCGGAGGATGACAGGCATTGGGCCTTCGTGCCACCCAAGCGAACAGTGTTGCCTAAGGTGAGAAATGGCGCGTGGATTCGCAACGGGATTGATGCGTTCGTGTTGGCGCGGCTGGAACGGGAGAAATTGCAACCGGCGAAGGAGGCGGACAAGGCAACTTTACTTCGGCGGGTGAGCTTTGACCTCACGGGCTTGCCGCCGACGATTGCGGAATTGGACGCATTCCTCAATGACGGTTCGCTTAATGCTTACGAAAAGGCGGTGGACCGGCTGCTGGCCTCGCCGCGCTATGGCGAGCACATGGCGCTGGACTGGATGGAGGCCTCGCGCTACGCGGACACGGATGGTTATCAAAATGACCGCTTGCGCTACATGTGGGTCTGGCGCGATTGGCTCATCAAGGCGCTCAATGACAATGTGCCATTTGACCGGTTTGTGACGGAGCAAATGGCGGGCGACTTGTTGCCGAATCGGAATTTTTTCACACAAGTGGCCACGGGCTTTAATCGCAATCATCGCATCAACTCCGAGGGCGGCTCCATTCCCGCCGAGTGGATTGTGGAATACGTGGCCGATCGCGTGGAGACGATGGGCACGATGTTCCTCGGCCTCACGCTGACGTGCTCACGCTGCCACGATCACAAGTACGATCCGATCGCGCAGAAGGATTTTTATCGGATGTTCGCTTTCTTCAACAACATCGCCGAGGCCGGCCTCGGGCCGAATAACGGCAACAGTCCGCCCTTTATCAACGTCCCGAAAAGCTGGCCGAATTTGTCCGAGGCCGAGGCAAAGTTTGTCGTGCCCGCGCCGGTGAAAATCAAAGTGGTGCAGACTTCCGTGCCGCGTCCACAATCCGGCGCGCCGAACACGGTGATGGTTTTGCACGAATTAAAAAAGCCTCGCGCGACCTATCGCCTCGAACGCGGCGTGTACAATCAGCCCGATAAATCCGAGCAGCTGCATCCCGCCATACCGCCGGTACTGGGCGCATGGAACAAGAAATGGCCGCGCAACCGCCTCGGCCTCGCGCGGTGGTTGGTGGATCCGAAGCATCCGCTCACCGCACGCGTCACCGTCAATCGAATGTGGCAGCATTACTTCGGCATGGGCCTCGTGAAGACGAGCGAAAATTTCGGCGTACAAGGCGAGCTGCCGAGTCATCCGGCGTTGCTCGACTGGTTGGCCACGGAATTTATCCGCCACAACTGGGACCAGAAAACGATGCACAAACTCATCGTGACCAGCGCGACCTATCGTCAAGCGTCAGGTACGTCGGCGGACTTGCTGCGGCGCGACCCCGAAAACCGACTGTTTGCCCACGGCCCGCGCAAGCGGCTTTCGCCTTACGCCATTCGCGACGCGGCATTGTTCACCAGCGGTTTGATGAACGAAAAAATCGGCGGCCCATCAGTGAAGCCCTACATGCCGCCGGGCATTTGGCGCAGCATTTCCAACGCCACCTACAAACAGGACAAGGGCGACAAGCTCTATCGGCGTGGCATGTACACGTACTGGCGCCGCACCGTGCCGCCGCCAACGATGATGGCCTTCAACGCCGCCGCGCGCGAAATTTGCACGGTGCGCACGGACCTCACCACCACACCGCTGCAGGCGCTCACGATGATGAACAACAAAACCTACGTTGAAGCCGCCCGCTTCCTCGCCGAACGGATGATGAAAACCGCCGGCTTGAAACCGCGCCAACGCGTGGCCGAAGCCTTCCGCGCCGTGACCAGCCGCGCACCACTCAAAGGCGAGCTGGATTTGTTGATGGCCGACTTCGCTTTTTACAAAAACAATTTTACAAAACATCCTGACGGCGCAACTAAGCTCCTCGCCGTCGGCGAAAAACCGCGCAACGCCAAACTAAATGCCGTCGAGCTCGCTGCTTACGCGCTAGTGGCCAACACTCTCCTAAATCTCGACGAAGCAATTATGCAAAACTAAACCCGCCATGAACCCTCTAACCGAATTTCACACCCAACAAACCCGCCGCGCGTTTTTGGAGCGCAGTACGCTGGGACTCGGCGGCATTGCGCTGGGGTCGTTGCTGAATGGCGCGCCCGAGCGCGCGGGCCGCAATGCCATCGGGGGAATGAATGGACTGCCGCATTTTACGCCGAAGGTGAAGCGTGTAATTTATTTATTCCAATCGGGCGGGCCATCGCAGATGGATATGTTTGATTACAAACCGGAGCTGGCCAAGCGCTTCGGCGAAGAGGTTCCGGAATCCATATATCCCGCTGAGCGCAAGACGACGATGACCTCCGGCCAAAAATCGTTTCCCTGCGCGCCAACGAGTTTGAAGTTTTCCCAGCACGGCCAGGCGGGCACGTGGCTTAGCGCGCCACTGAAGCATTTGGCCAAACAAATTGATGACGTTTGCGTGATCAAAAGCATGTTCACCGAAGCCATAAATCACGACCCGGCGGCGACCTTGTTTCAGACCGGCTCAGTCATCCCCGGCCGGCCGAGCATGGGCGCGTGGGTGAGCTACGGGCTCGGGAGCGAGAACGCCAATCTCCCGGCCTTCGTGGCGATGACTTCCAATGGCACGGCTAAACAAGGCCAACCTTTGTACGACCGCCTTTGGGGCGCGGGCTTTTTGCCGGGACGTTTTCAAGGTGTAAAATTTCGCGGACAGGGTGATCCCATTTTGGATTTGTATAATCCCGCCGGCGTCACACGTGCGCAACGCCGCCGCATGCTTGATGCGTTGAACAAACTCAACCAAGACCAAGCCAGCCGGTTCAACGACCCTGCCATCGCCACGCGCATTGCGCAGTACGAACTGGCATTTCGTATGCAGATGAGCGTGCCCGAACTCATCGATACCAAGAGCGAACCCAAGAGCGTACTCGATATGTACGGCCCCGACGCCACCAAACCCGGCCGCTACGCCTACAATTGTTTGCTAGCACGCCGTTTGGCTGAGCGCGGCGTGCGGTTCATCCAGCTTTATCATCGCGGATGGGATGCCCACGGTAATGCCCCCAAAGGCGTGGCCGAGCAATGCCGCGATACCGATCAGGGCACCGCCGCGCTCCTGCGCGATCTCAAGCAACGCGGCATGCTCGATGACACGCTCGTTGTCTGGGGCGGCGAATTCGGCCGCACGATTTATTGTCAGGGCAAACTCACCAAACAAAATTACGGTCGCGATCATCACCCGAATTGCTTCACTTACTGGCTCGCCGGCGGCGGCGTAAAGGGTGGCATCACTTACGGCGAGACCGACGACTACAGCGTAAACGTCACCGAAAAACCCGTACACGTACATGACCTGCAAGCCACCATTTTGCATCAGCTCGGAATCCACCATGAACGCCTCACCTACCGGTACCAAGGCCGCTACTTCCGCCTTACCGATGTGCACGGCAAAGTGGTGAAGGATGTGCTGAGTTAAAAAAAGATTAACATGAAAAATAAACTCATCCTCATATTAGCGGTGGCGCTGACGTCATCGAATTTCTGTTTTGCAGCGAATGATTACGCCGTGGTGGTCTCGAAGGCGACTCATGCGGACAAGAACTGGAAACCGGTGGTTACCGCGTTGGTAAAAAAGCACGGAGCAAAGGTCATCGAATTCGAAGGCGACGTCACCGGTGTGCTCGGCAAACTGCGCCGGCAGTTTCCACGCTACACGTGTTTTGTGGCCACGCCCAAGGAGGCGACGGGGGAGTTTGTGGCGCGCGTGCATCAGCTCACGCGGCAGCTCGATGACGATCCGTATACAGACACGTTTTGGGGCGTGCTCACCGGCTACAGCGCGGCCAACGCGCTGGCCATCGCCAAGCACGCCAAACCGCTCACGGTGCGTAAAGTAGCGTCGGGAACGGAGATTGCGCTGGAATGTGTCACCGAAGGACTGTGGTATGATGAATTGGTGAAGAATAAGTTCGTACGCAAAAAGGCCGGCGGCAAAGCCGAACAACTGCGCGGGCCTGATGACACCACCGAGGCCTTCGCCAAAGTGCTGGCGGATTACGAGCCGGATTTGTTCATCACCTCCGGCCACGCCACGGAGGGTGGTTGGCAGATTGGGTTTCGTTATCGAAATGGATTTTTAAAATCTAAGAATGGTCAAATGTTTGGCGTGGACACGCAGAGCAAACGTTTTGAAATCAAGTCCACCAATCCCAAGGTATACCTGCCAATCGGAAATTGTTTGATGGGTAACATCAACGGCCCCGACGCGATGGCACTAGCGTGGATGAATGACGTGAGCGTGATGCAAATGATCGGCTACACCAAGCCCACGTGGTTCGGCTATCAAGGCTGGGGCGTGCTGGATTATTACGTGGAACAGCCTGGCCGCTACACGCTCACCGAGGCGTTCTTCGCCAACAACCACGCGCTCATCCATCGCCTCGGCGATTCCTCCACACCCGCGCGCGACAAACAGGGGCTGCAGTTCGACCGCGATGTGGTGGCGTTTTATGGCGACCCCAAGTGGGTCGCCAAACTCGCGCCCGGCAAACTCGCCTACGGCCAAACGCTCACCCGCGAAGGCAACACCTTCACCCTTGAAATTAAACCCAATCTCGGTGCAAACAGTTTCGACACCGTAAACAACAACGGCTCTCAACGCGGCGGCCGCCCCTTCGTGGCCTTCCTCCCACAACGAATCACCCAGGTCGAACTCCTCGAAGGTGGTGACCTCAGCCCCGTCATCACCGACGATTTCATCCTCGTCCCCCGCCCCGCCAAGTGTGATCCCAAGCACACTTATCGTGTGAAGTTTCGGGCGAAAATTTTGAAGTAAATCAGGAGGGTGCCGCGCCACTTGCATGTGTGCATCGCCAAAGCCAACCGAAAAACTAAAAGCATCACTCAAGTGCCGACTCGGAAAAAATAAACGTACCGATCCAATTATGAAAAACTTATCCTGTCTTATTCTACTCGCGTTTTCGTTTTCAGTTCCAACCACGTACGCGGAGCACCGCAACTTCGTTTTTATTCTGGCAGATGATTTGGGGAAGCGGGATATGAGTTGCGAGGGGAGTACGTTTCATGAGACGCCGCATATTGATGCGATTGCGCGGAGTGGGATGCGGTTTTCAAATGGTTATTCCACTTGCCAGGTTTGCAGTCCGTCGCGGGCAAGTATTATGCTCGGCACGTATCCGGCGCGGAACAAAATTACCGATTGGATTGGCGCGGCGAGCGGGAAAAATTGGCGGCGCAATGACCGCGTGCTGCCAGCCGATTATATTCACGCGCTGCCAGCGAAGGACATCACCCTCGCCGAGGCGATGCGCGCGGGCGGCTACAAAACTTTCTTTGCCGGCAAATGGCATTTAGGCAGCACCGGATCGTTTCCGGAAGACCACGGGTTTGATATCAACATCGGCGGTCATCATCGCGGCTCACCTCCGGGCGGATTTTTTTCGCCGTACACTAATCCCAAGATGAAAAGCGGACCAAAGGGGGAATCGTTACCGATTCGGTTAGCCAACGAAACAGCTTCGTTTATCGAGGCGAACAAGGACCGGAAATTTTTTGCTTATCTGTCGTTTTACTCTGTGCACGGACCAATCCAAACCACGCAGCCGCTTTGGCAGAAGTATCAAAAGAAGGCCGCGGCCAAGGGCTTGGCCAAGGAGCGCTTTAAGTTCGACCGCACCAAGGGAGTACGGCAAGTGCAGGACAACCCGATTTACGCGGGCATGATGGAATCGATGGACAACGCCGTGGGCATCGTAATGAAAAAATTGCGCGACCTTGGGCTCGACAAAAACACTGTCGTCATTTTCACCTCCGACAACGGCGGCGTTTCCTCCGGCGACGCTTTCGCCACCTCGTGCCTGCCAATGCGCGGCGGCAAAGGCCGACAATGGGAAGGCGGCATTCGCCAGCCTTATTATATTCGCGTTCCAAACTTAACACCGCCACGCTCGAATAATGCGACGCCGGTCACCGGCACAGATTTTTATCCGACTATTCTCGACCTCGCCGGTTTGCCGCTCACGCCGCGCCAACACGTTGACGGTGTCAGTCTGCTCCCACTGCTCAAGGGCGGCTCAATTGCCAAGCGCGATCTGTTTTGGCATTACCCGCATTACGGCAACCAAGGCGGCGAGCCTTCGTCCATTATTCGCTCAGGCGATTTCAAGCTCATCCATTATTTTGAGGACGGACACGACGAGCTGTACGACCTCACCAAGGACATCGGTGAACAAACCGACCTCGCCGCCTCCCAACCGCAAACTGCCAAAGCCCTCCGGACGAAACTGGACGCGTGGCTGAAAGAAACCGGAGCGCGCATCCCCGCCGCTGACGACCGCTTTAATTTGGAGTTAAAGAAAAAACAAATCCAAAGCGCCCGCATCGGCCAACTGAAAGGCCTAGAGAACAGAGGCTCAAATTATTTGAAGCCCGACTTCAAGCCCAACAAAGACTGGTGGAGCAGCCTCGTCCCCAAAGACTGATGGCTGATTTCCGCGCAGTCTTCCGTCCAACCAAAATAATAATCATGAAAACTAAAACAACTCGAATCGCTATGTTGAGTTTTGTTTCCCTCCTCGTTGGCGTGGCCAATGCGGCCGACCACAAATATCTCAAGGCCTTCCCCAAGCCAGCCAAGGGCATGGTGCGCTATGTCATCGAGCTCCCGCACAAGAATCGCGGCGAAGAAAATGCGTTTAAGGTGGAGCTGATCGTGGGCAAGATGTTACTCACCGATGGCGTGAACCGCATGTTCATGGGCGGCAAACTTGAGACCAAGCCGCTCAAGGGCTGGGGCTTCACTTATTATGAAGTAGCCAAGCTCGGCCCCGCGGCATCCACGCTCATCGGCGTGCCGCCCGGGACGCCGAAGGTAGAAAAATTCGTCGCCGGTCCCAGCCAACTCATCCGCTACAACAGCCGCATCCCCATCGTCGTCTACGTGCCAAAAGGTGGCGAAGTGCACTACCGCATTT
>CAUZWB010000009.1:0-17402 GCA_963583525.1 Verrucomicrobiia bacterium
CGATGGGCGTTGATGTTCTTTTCATTGGCCCGCTGCCCACGCCCGGCGTGGCGCGCATCACCCACAGCCTCCGCGCCGATGCCGGCATCGTCATCACTGCCTCGCATAATCCTTACGATGACAACGGCCTAAAATTTTTCAGCCACAACGGGTACAAACTCGATGACGCCATCGAGGCCCAAATCGAAAACCTCGTCTTCAGCGGCGACATCGACGACGTCCGCCCCACCGCCGACGAGATCGGCAAAGCCGTGCGTATCGACGACGCACTCGGCCGCTACATCGAATTTGCCAAACGCTCCTTCCCACGCGGCCAAACGCTCGAAGGCGTCACCATCGTCGTCGATTGCGCCCACGGCGCCGCCTACCAAGCCACCCCCTGCGTGTTGCGCGAACTCGGCGCGGACGTCATCATTTACGGCAACCGCCCCAACGGAACCAACATTAATGCCGGCTGTGGCTCCATGCACCCAGAGCAAATGTGCCATTGGGTGCAGGAACATCATGCCCACATCGGCATCGCCCACGACGGCGACGCCGACCGCGTGCTCCTCTGCGACGAAACCGGCACGCTCATTGATGGCGACGACATCATGGCCATCACCGCACTCGAAATGCTCGCCGAAGGTTCGCTCGCCAATAACACATTGGTAACCACCGTGATGAGCAACGCCGGCCTCGACGCCGCCATCGAGGCCGTCGGCGGCAAAGTCATCCGCACTGATGTGGGCGACAAAAATGTCATCGATGAAATGCGGAAGCACGGCCACAACTTCGGCGGCGAACAAAGCGGCCACCTCATTTTTGGCGACCACGGCACCACCGGCGACGGCCTCGTCGCCGCCCTGCAAATTCTCCGCATCATGGCCGCCCAACAAAAACCGCTCAGCGAGTTGGCGAATTGCTGGAGCCGTTTCCCCCAACAACTCACCAACATCCGAGTCACCGAAAAGAAACCCATTGAGGAATTGGAAGACATCTCCGACCTGCTCGCCCAAGCCGAAGCCGAATTGCAAAAAGACGGAGGTCGCGTGCTATTGCGCTATTCCGGCACCGAACCCAAAATCCGCTTATTGCTGGAAGGAAAAGATGCCGCGATGCTCGAACAATGGAGCAAAAAAATCAGCGAATCCATCGCCGCCCAAATCGGTGAAAACTAGGTAGGGCGTTCTCTCCGAGCGCGCCAAGGCGGTTTCGGAGAAACCGCCCTACCATTACGCCTTCAATTGAAATTCTGTCGCCTCACGTTCCCTTGCGCGCGCAAAGTCCACGGCAAACACAATCGTCGCCGTGAACAACGCGCCGGAGGCAATCGTGTTTTTCAGAAAAACAATCGGCGGCGGAAAGCCCACTTGGCCAACGGTAAACGATTGCACCAACCCCGCCCACGTCTTTGCGTAAACTGGATTGCTCAACCACGCGAATGAGTTGATGACCAGAAAAAATCCGCACGCACCAAGTACACCGCCCGCGATCAATGCTGCCGGCCGCGCTTTGTCGGTCATCCACCAGCCGAAGGCCGCCAGTCCGAGGTAAAGCGCGTAGGTCACCCACATATGCGAGGTGAAGGTTGAGAAACCCAAATGCCGCCAGTGAAAATAATTCATCAACACATCGCTCACAAACATGAACGCCACCGGCACGAGCCACGCGCGACGGCCTTTGAAATAAACGCCCGCACAAAAACAAATGGCGTACACGGGGCTGAAGTTCCACGGCAATAATCCCGGCCAACGCATCAGCGTAAACAGCGCCAGCAAGCCGAGCAGGAGTGGGATGTGTCGAGGAGTTTTCATTGTTGCACGCCGAGGAGTTTTAACTGCCCCGCCTCGTCTTCGTCCAGATAAAACCAATGTTCCGCCGCGGGCGAACAAGTTACCGCCACGCTCAAATACTCACCGCGCCACGCTACTTTCTTGAGTTTGACGTTGGCGGCTTGGGTGAGTTTTTGCGAAAGCTGCAAGAGCTGCTGGCGCGCCACCGGCGGGGCTTCGGCGCTCAAATTCGCCGCAAGATGGTTGGTGGATTCGGCAAGCTTTTCAATAATCGCCAACGCGGCCTTGGCTTCGCTGGAATCAAGAGCCACTTCGCGATCGGCAAACTCATTGTCTTTTGGCCACATAAACAGTGTCACAGCAATCGCCACTACAACCACGACGATGATGATTAATTGCGTTCGATTCATTTATTTCTCCAGCTTGAAATGCTTGTCATCGAGCCCGCAAATGTAGCCCAAGTTGTGGCGGTTGAGCGACCACTTGTCATAAGGCAGCAACGCTTCCACGTGGCCGTCGCCCCACAGAATGGTGCATTTGCCTTGATGGCGAAAGTGGGCATAAGCCGTTTCCCAACCGGGCCACGCGCGCGCTTGCGACGGGGGCGTCCAAAACCAATTTTCCTCCAGCGGCCCCATCCAGTTGCGGGCGGAATCGCCAAATAGCACCGTCTCCACTGGGCGCTGCATTTGCTGGGAATCGATGCCGCGCCATCGGTAACTGTAGCTGGGATCCCACCAGTTTCCGGACTGTTCCAGATTATTTAAATAATGGTGATTGTAACCGTAGCTGCAAGTGTGGCCTTTGGCGCGACGACTATACGATCGGAAGCCGGGATCTTTCCACACGCGCGCGGAGTTGTCCAGATAGGGACTGAGATGCCCGCCGGCGAAATCCACGGGCTTGCCCAGGCCCAAGTAGCGGCCAAAAAACTGCACGCCGGTGGAGTCCGCCACTCCGGCCAGTTCGCCGTCGTGATCATCTTCGTACATCGTTGAAGCTTGGCCGATTTGCAGCAGGTTGTTACGGCTTTGGGCAGTCATCCCGCGCTGTTTGGCCTTGGCCAAAATGGGTAGCAAGAGGCTCGCCAAAATGCCGATGATGGCGATGACGACCAGCAACTCGATGAGCGTAAATGCGCGCGTGATTTTTATTTTCATTTTTTATTCGTCGTCTTTTTCGTCATACCCCAAATGCGGCCGCAGCCATTTTTCGGCTTCGGTTTGGGAAATGTTTTTGCGTTCGGCATAGTCGGTCACTTGATCTTCGCCAATGCGACCGAGATTAAAATATTTTGCGTCCGAATGATTCAGGTAAAACCCGCTCACACTCGAAGGGGGGTTCATCGCGTAGCTCGTAGTGAGCGTGGCACCGGTCCGTTTTTCCACTTCAAGCAGTTTCCAAAGGGTCGCTTTTTCGCTGTGATCCGAGCAGGAAGGATAACCGGAGGCCGGCCGAATGCCACGATATTTTTCTTTAATCAAAAATTTTGCCTGCTCTTCATCGAGTTTGGTTTCCGCAGCAAAGCCTTCGTCCTGTCCGATGCCGCATTGGTGGCGCAGGGTTTTGTGGAGATACTCGGCGGTGGCTTCGGCAAAGCGATCGCCGAGTGATTGCACGATGATGGCGGTGTAATCATCGCCCGCATCGCGGAAGGTGGCGGCGTAATCATCAACCTCCCGCCCCATCGTCACCGCGAAACCGCCAAAGTAATCGATGCGGCCGGTGTCCTTGGGAGCGACGTTGTCGGACAGGCTACGGCAAATTTGACCATCTTTTTTCTGCCGTTGTTGGCGCAGGAAATAGAAGGTGGCGAGTTGTTCCGCGCGCGTTTTATCGCTGTAAATCTCCACATCATCGCCCACCGAATTGGCCGGCCAAAAGCCCGCCACGGCTTGGGCGGTGAATCGCTTTTTGGCGATGATGTTCTCGAGCATTTGTTTGCCGTCAGCAAACAGTTTCTTAGCTTCGGTGCCGACTTCCGGTTTGTTGAAAATCGTTGGGTACACGCCGTGCAATTGCCACGCCCAAAAGAAGGGCGACCAATCAATGTACGTGGCCAGCACGTCCAGCGGAATGGATTCAAAATGTTGCAGGCCGAGAACTTCCGGCTTGCGAATTTCCTCGGCCGCCCAGTCGAACGACGGCGCGGAGGCTCGTGCTCGAGCAAGCGGCACGATGTCTTTGCGGCCGTCGTCGCCAGCGGCGAATTTCTTGCGCAGGCGTTCGTGTTCCACCTCGAGTTCCTGCTGAAAATCAGCGCGCCGGTTTTCGCTCAGTAAATCATTGCACACGCCGACTACGAGCGAAGCATCGAGCACGTGACAAATCGATCCTTCGTACGCGGGCGCAATTTTCACCGCCGTGTGCATTTTACTGGTGGTGGCGCCGCCGATTAGTAGCGGCGTTTTCAAGCCGCGCCGTTGCATTTCCTTGGCGTTGAAAATCATTTCGTCGAGCGAGGGCGTGATGAGGCCGCTCATTCCAATGATGTCGGCTTTGTGTTCCTCGGCGGCTTTCAAAATTGAGTCGCAGTCGACCATCACGCCGAGATCCACCACGTTGTAGCCATTGCAACCAAGCACGACGCCGACAATGTTTTTGCCAATGTCGTGCACATCGCCCTTCACAGTGGCGATCACCATCGTGGTGGCTGAGGTGTCATCGCCCTCCTGCTTTTCCGCTTCCATATAAGGCGTGAGATACGCCACGGCCTTTTTCATCACGCGCGCGCTTTTCACTACTTGCGGCAGAAACATTTTGCCCGCGCCGAATAGTTTGCCCACCACTTTCATGCCGTCCATCAACGGCCCCTCGATGACTTCCAACGGCCGATCGGCAGCGGCGCGCGCTTCCTCGGTATCGGCCTCAATGAATTCGGTGATGCCGTTCACCAACGCGTGGCTCAGGCGGGCGGCCACCGGTTCCTCGCGCCATTTTTGGTCGATGGCGGCGCGTTCTTTTTTGACTCCCTTGAATTGATCGGCGTAATCAATCAACCGATCCGTGGCATCCGCTCGGCGATTGAGCAGCACGTCTTCCACGCGCTCGAGCAGTTCCGGCTCAATCTGTTCGTACACTTCGAGCATGCCGGCGTTCACAATGCCCATGTCGAGGCCGGCGCCCACGGCGTGAAACAAAAACGCCGAATGCATCGCCTCGCGCACGGTGTTGTTGCCGCGAAAGGAAAACGAAATGTTGCTCACGCCGCCGCTCGTGCGCGCGCCGGGGCACACTTCTTTTACGCGGCGCACGCCTTCGATGAAGTTCACCGCGTAATCGTTGTGCTCGTCCATCCCGGTGGCGACGGTCAAAATGTTGAGGTCAAAAATAATGTCCTCCGGCGTGAAATCCAGTTTCTCCGTGAGCAGTTTGTATGCGCGCTGGGCAACGGCAACTTTGTCCTCCACCGTTGCGGCTTGGCCTTTTTCGTCGAACGCCATCACCACCGCGGCCGCGCCGTAGCGCTGGCACAACGCCGCTTGGCGTAGGAATTCCTCCTCGCCGCCTTTGAGGCTGATGGAGTTTACGATGCCCTTGCCCTGCAAACACTTGAGGCCGGTTTCGAGCACGCTCCATTTGGAGCTGTCCACCATTATCGGCACGCGCGAAATATCCGGATCGGAGCCCAGCAAATTCAGGAAGCGATGCATGCACGCCTCCGCATCGAGTAAGCCTTCGTCGAAACAAATATCGATGACATTCGCGCCGTTTTCAACTTGTTGCCGCGCGAGGGCCAGAGCGCCTTCGAAGTCGTCTTTCTTGATTAGTTTTTTGAACTTCGGCGAGCCCATCACGTTGGTGCGTTCGCCGATCATTGCGAGTTGCCCGGGTGAATCGCCAATCTCTTGCGGTTCCAAACCGCTGAGGCGCAACGTCGCCTTGCGGGTTTGCGGTACGCGCGGCTTCACGTCCGCGAGCGATTCGATGATCGCCTTCAAATGCGCCGGCGTGGTGCCACAGCAACCGCCCGCCACATTCAGCAAACCTTGCTCCGCCAAATCGCGCAACGCCTCCGCGGTATCGGCAGGCCGTTCGTCGTAGCCCGTTTCCGCGAGTGGATTGGGCAAGCCGGCGTTTGGATAACAATGCACAAACGTATCCGTGATGCGCGAAAGCTCGCGGATGTACGGCGCCATTTCCTTCGCGCCAAGTGCGCAGTTGATGCCCACGGTGAAGGGCTTTGCGTGCGCGATGGAATTCCAAAATGCCTCGGTAGTCTGCCCCGAAAGCGTGCGACCGGAAGCATCGGTGATCGTCACCGAAACCATCACCGGCAACCGCTCGCCGGTGTCTTCAAAAACCTGTTCAATTGCAAACAACGCCGCCTTAAGATTCAGCGTGTCGAAGGTCGTCTCCGGCAACAAAATATCCACGCCGCCTTCGATGAGCCCTTCGGTTTGCTCGCGATACGTTGCCACGAGATCATCAAACGTCACCGCGCGATATGCCGGATCGTTCACATCGGGCGAAAGCGACGCCGTGCGATTGGTCGGCCCAATCGCGCCCGCCACGTAACACCGCCTCGACGCGTCCTTCGCCATCACGGCCTCCACCGCCTCGCGCGCCAGTTTTGCCGAAGCCACGTTCAGTTCGCGCGCAACTTCCTCCAACGAATAATCCGCCATCCCAATGCGCGTGGCGCTGAAAGTGTTGGTCTCAATAATGTCCGAACCGGCCTCCAGAAATTCCGTGTGAATGCCGCGAATGATTTCCGGCCGCGTCATCGACAGCAAATCATTGTTGCCTTTTAAGTCGCCCGAATGGTCGGCAAACCGGTCCCCGCGAAAGTCCGCCTCCTCCAACGCATGCCGCTGCACCATCGTGCCCATCGCACCATCCAAAAACAGAATGCGCGAGGCCAACCGCTCCCGCAGTTCCTCAATGATAGGCGACAATCTCATGCGGAGAACACCTTAACCCGCAACCCAATTCCGTCAACAGTAAAATCATCATATCCGGATATGTTGATATGTTTATGCATTGAGTCAGTCGATGGTGGCTGCGGGCGAATCAATTTGCCCCAAATGAGGCGGGTGCAGTATTCTGGCCGTATGGAATGGATGTGCTTTTTCTCAACGGTATTGCTGGTGGTTGGATTGATTGCCATTGCGGTGCGGTCTACGAGCGCGAACTCCGTCAGGCATTTGAGTCAACGCGTGGTTACTCTGGAAACCCAAACCCGCGCGCAGGCGCAGCAAATTGAAGTGCTGCGGCAGCAAATGGGCGGAACCGAAGGCCCCGCCCACGCAACTTCCCAAATCGGCTCAATTGCTCCGGCCAAGGCGGAGCCTTCGGATTTACCTCCCATCTTGGAGCCGACCGCATCGGCAACACCGGAACAATCCCCCGCTCCGGTCGTGCCTTCGCCTACGCCCGATCCGATTGCTTCGACGGTGCAACCTAAAAAACCGCTGCCCACGTTGCCGAAAATTGATCCTGCTCCTGAACCCATTCCGCAACCTGCGATCGAACCCATTCCTGTTGCACCTGCGGACAAAGGCTCGTTTGAATTGCAAATCGGCAAGGTGTGGCTGGTGCGGTTGGGTGTGTTGATGGTGCTTACCGGCTTGGTGTATCTCGCGCGCATGGGCTACGAGGGCATCAGCGACCCGGTGCGTCCTTACGTTAATGCGTCGTTATTATATGCGGTCAGCTTTGGAATGCTGACGGCTGGGCTTTGGCTGCATCGGCGGTTTGAGTCTTTGAAAAATTATTCGGAAGTGCTGACCGGCGGCGGATTTGCTGCTGTTTATTTTTCAACTTACGCGCTGTATTTTGTGGAGCACCCTTACTTGGGCCTCATCGGAAGCCCCGTGTTGGCGGGCGTGCTGCTTTCGGCTTGGGCAATTTTTATCATCGTAGTGGCCACGCGAAGGCGCTCGGAAGTGATGGCGATGTTCGCCATCGCGGGTGCGTATTATGCCTCGTACGTACCGCTCATCCACGATGCCACGGGCGCGCACGCGGGCTTCACGCTGCTCTCCACCGTGGCGCTCGCCATCGCGGCCACGGTGTTTGTCATTCGCAATCGTTGGGCCAACCTTCCGTTCCTGAGTCTCGTCACCACCTTTGCCGGGTTTGGTTATTGGCGGTTTATGCATCCGGCGGGCATTGACGCGGGGTTTTGGAATGGCGCGGGATTTCTCACGGCGTACTGGATCATCTTCACGCTGGCGGCCCTCCTCACGCGCCACGAATCGATGAGTGCCGCTCGGCGCGCCAGCTTCGTTCACATAAACAACACCGCGTATTTTTGTTTCATCACATTCACACTGCTCGCTCTTCCAGAAATGCGGGGAGATTATTGGTTGTTCCCGCTGGTGTATGGCTTGGCGTTGGCGGCACTGCACGTGTTTGTGCGGCGACAGTTGCCTGATGAAAAAGGGCTGGCCAACGAGTTGCTGGCGCTGGCGGCCGTGCTCATCGCGGTGGGCATCGGGCTGAATTTCGATCTCAACAACGCTTCGTGGTGTTTGGCGTTGATGGGGCTGGCGTTTGCGGGGTTCGATTGGGCGATGCGGTCGTTGCAATTGTTTGGTGTGGGCCAACTGGCGTTGTGGGGCGGGGCGGCGATGGTGGTGCCGCAATCGCTGCTGCCGGGCAATGAATTGACTTGGAGTTTGGCGCTCATCGCGCCCGTGCTGTTGCTGGCTAACGGGTGGGTGCTCGATCGCTCGCAAGACGGTTTGCAGAAACAATTTGATTTGTCCGGCCGCTTCATCGTGCCGTGCAGTGCGGTGGCGCAGGTCACGGCTGTTTTGGTGGGCTTGTTCATCGCCATCAAATTTGTGGCAGACGAGCGACTGTTATGGATGCTGCCGGTTATTGGTATCGCGCTCAGCGCGGGAGCGTTGATGCTGCGACTCACGCCCGCGCTCATGGCGGCGCAGATGTGGCTGGTGGTGGCCGCATTATTTTCGCCTTTCAAAATGATGGGCGCCGATGCCGACCGTGTGCTTTCGTTCATTCCCGCGCTGGCGATTCTCGGGATGAGCCGTTTTATGCTGCACGCGCGCACGCTCATCGACGACCCACAAAGTCCACTCGCCAAACTCGCCAAGGCGAACACATCGGCTTATTTTCTGTTCGGCTGGTTGCTGATGCTCGCGTGGGGCTACAGTTTTGTGGCGGCGGAATATTTGTTCGTCACCTTCACTGCCGTGGCCATCGGCCATGTGATGGCTCACGCGCGCCGCACTCGCTTTGAACGCATTTTGGTGGGGAGCGCATTTGCGTTGATCGGATGGATGATGTTTGGCTGGCACTGCGCCTTTCATTGGAATGAACCGGTGGCGTGGGATGGGCTGGCGATTGGCTTGCTGTTGGGCGCGCAATATTTCGCACGCAAACGCGATACGGAAAATATCGTTCCCAATGTAATCCATGCGCTGGTGATCGTGGCGATGAACCTCAGCCTTTGGGTGTGGGCCTCGCGAATGGTGCCGGGCGATTTAGATGTGCTCACGTGGGGGTTGCTCGCCGGTATTCTGATTGGCCTCGGTCTCTACGCCGCCGAGCGCGCGCACCGCATTTTTGGCCTCGTCATTATGCTCGCCGCCACCGCAAACCTCGTGTTCCTCGCATGGAGCAAGCTCGACGGCGTCCCGCGCATTCTCACTTTTATGGGATTGGGCGTCATCCTCATTGTACTCAGCGGGCTGTACCACAAATATCAGGAGAAGTTGAAAGAGTACCTGTAGGAATTCCCAAGGCCCAATGACCAAGACCCAACGATACACTCTTGAACATTGGGGCTTGGGTTTTGGTCATTGGGAATTAATCAGGCGAACCGCAACACCTCCACGCTCTCCCCTTCGGCCAGATTGGATTCCGGCGGCACATCCACGAGTCCATTCGCTTGCCCCAGAGAACCCACGGCGTGGGAGGCTTGGAGTCCGGTGGCGTGCACCGTTCCTTTGGCGTCCACGCGCACGCGAATGAAATGGCGGCGGTCACCGCGATTGGCCAAGGCATCGGCCAGCACGCCGGGGTGCGCGGACAAACCCAAATCCGCCGCGCCCTGCAATTGCATCAACATCGGCCGAACCAAAACGAGAAACGTGACCATCGCCGAAACAGGATTTCCCGGCACGCCGAAGAGTGGCTTGCCTTCAAGCCGGCCAAAAACGAATGGCTTGCCCGGCTTAATTTTCACGCGCCAAAAATCCAGCGAGCCGCCGAGTTTTTCAAACGCGGCTTTTATATAATCGTGTTCGCCCACGGACACGCCGCCGGAGGTGACCACCGCATCGCATTCGGCAAAGGCCGTTTTCAACGCCGTCATCGTGGCCTCCATTGTGTCGCGCACCAGCGGTTGCACGCGCGGTGCGGCGCCGCATTGGCGTATGAGTTCGGCGAGCGCGAGGCGATTGCTTTCGTGAATGCCGCCCGCGCCCAAGTCCTCGCCCGGTTCGCGTAATTCATCGCCCGTGGCCAGCACGGCTACGATCGGTTGGCGATGCACGCTCATCTCCGCCACACCCGCGCTACCAAGTAATTGCAACCGCCCCGCGTGGAGGCGTTCGCCCGCGCGGCCAATGACTTCGTCCGCCTTCACATCTTCGCCGCGCAAACGCACGTGCTCAAAGGGCTTCACGCCATCGGTGATTTCGATAGCGTCCCCTGCCGCGAGCGTGTCTTCCTGCATCACCACGGCGTTGGCGCCTTCGGGCATGGGCGAACCGGTAAAAATCCGCACGCACTCGCCCGCGCCTAATTTATTTTTGAATGAACTACCTGCGGGCACTTCGCCGATGCACCGGAGCTTTGCGTCTTTGCCCGCATCGGTGGAGCGCACGGCGTAGCCATCCATCGCGGAATTATCAAAGCGCGGCAAATCCACCGCCGCGCGGACCTCGGCGGCAAGCACACGGCCCGCCGCTTGCGTGAGCGGTATGGTTTCCGCCGGCAAAGGTGCGGTGACCTTCAGCATTTCTGCGTGCGCTTCCTTCAAAGTATGCATCGGTTTGTCTTGGCCCATTGCCGGGCAAAGGTCACGTCAAATACATTGAAAATTGGGTGGTTCTCGCGTAGTGTCCGTAAAGTTTCTGTTATGGCAGACGAGCCCAGAAAAATTCATATCACCCGCAAGGGCCAGCAATTTGGCCCGTATCCGGAGGATATTGCCAAACAATATTTAAGTGAGGGAAAATTGCAGGGCAGCGATTTGGCGTGGCACGCGGGAGCTGATGGCTGGAAACCATTGGAAGAATTACTCGCTGGCGAAGAGGAAACCAAAACTGCCGAGCCACCGCCAACTCCTGCCCCTGTGCCGACAACCGAAGCCGCCTCCGCTGGCCCGCCGCCGGACACCGCCGTGCACATTTCCCGCGAAGGAGAAAAGCACGGGCCATACAAATACGAGACCGCGAAAACCCATCTCGAAGGCGGCCAACTCCTGCCCACCGACAGCGCGTGGTACGAAGGCATGGACGGCTGGAAACCGCTGGGCGAACTCTACCCCCAAGTCGTCCCCGGCAGCACTGGGCAAATCACCGCTACCTTTGTCCCCCAACCCGCAGTCGCAGGGACCTACAGTCCATACGATGAGGAGACTCAAAAATCCACGCAGTTTATGACGCTCGGCATCCTTGGAATTGTGGGGGTGGTTTTGCCGATGGTGATGTTCAGCCCGTTCAAAATCGCTTTTCCGAATTTTGATTTGGGAGGCGGGAAAAGCGCGGAATACATCATCGCCATGATTGGCCCGTTGATCGTGGGCATCACGGTGGCGGCGATGGCCAAGACGGCCAAGGATCCCGTGCGCTGCAGCCTGGCGCTTGGCCTGAGTCTGGTGTTGATGATTATTATAGCTTCAACCCGAGGAGGCGGGTTTACCGACGGCTCCTTCCACGGGCAACCCATCATTTTTTTCATTGGCCTCACGGCATTATTGATGGGCTGTTACGCGCGCCATTATCGGCCGACCAATTTACCGGCTTATATTATTGCGGTGGTGGGCGGAGGGTTTTTGGTTCTGTCGTGTCTCGTGCCCGCGAAGGGACAGGGCGTGCCGTTAATTGACACGTTCAAAGCCTTCAAAGGCTCGGTCGTGGTGGGGCTCGCGATGATGGCCGGGTTGGGCTTGAAGATTGCCGCCAGCGTCATTTGCTTTACCACCACCCGCGCAAAGTCCTCGCATGAGGTGGCAACGAAAAGCGACCTTTCAATCAAGCTATTGATTGGCGGGATCATACTCGCACACGTAATTTTATTGCTGGGTATGTTTATCACCACCTTCAAAAGCCCCCTCGATTTCGGGCCGAAGTTGAGCTTTTGCGTCACGATGATCATCGGCCTCATCAAAAGCCTCGCTGGGGAAGGCGGCTTGTATTTGGTGCCGGCGTTGGCGGGATCCTGTTTATTGATCGGCAGCGCGGCGAAGGCGCGTTAGCCGATTATTTCCCGATACAAAACTGGCTGAAGATGCTGTCGAGCAGGTCTTCGGTGGAGGTTTTGCCGACGACTTCGCCGACGGCGTTGGCGGCGATGCGAAGGTCCATTGCGATGAGCTCGAGTGTGGCTTCGTCGCGCAGACTGGCAAGGCTGTCGGTGAGGCCGGCGCGGGCGCGGCGCAGGGCTTCCTGATGGCGGGCGTTGATCATGGCGGGCAACATATCGGCGCGGATAGCGCCGCTCCACACGAGGTCGCGGATGGCGTCCTTGAGCGGCTCAATGCCGGTGCCGTCCAGCGCGCAGGTTTCGTGGCAATCGACCGGCAAATCCAGCACGCGCGGTTGGTCGATTTTGTTGGCGATGAACAGCCGTTTTTTGTCTGAAAATTCTTCGAGATATTTTTGGTCTTCAGCAGTGAACGTTTCGCCGGCGTCGAGCACGTGCAAAATGAGTTCCGCGCGCCCGATGCTTTCGTGACTGCGGCGGATGCCTTCGGCCTCAATGCCGTCAGCGGCTTCGCGCAGGCCAGCGGTGTCAATGAACACCACGGGCAGGCCGCGGATGTTCGCGGTTTCTTCAATGGTATCGCGCGTGGTGCCGGCGCTCGGCATCACGATGGCGCGATCGTGCCCGAGCAGTTGATTGAGTAAACTGGATTTGCCGGCGTTAGGGCGACCGATGATGGCGGCGCGAATGCCGCGGCGCAGGATGCGGCCTTCGTTCGCGGTAGCGAGCAGTTGGTCGATGAATTCCAGCGCGGCCTCCAATCGGTCGGTGAGTTTGGCCAGCGTGTCGGGCGCAATATCCTCATCCGGAAAATCAATGTGCGCTTCAAAATGCGCGAGCGTTTGCATGAGAGTATCGCGCAGTTCATTGATGCGTTGGCTGAGCTTTCCGGCGAGCTGCTCATTGGCGGCGGCGAGGGCGAGATCGGTGCGGGCGTGGATCACATCGCTCACGGCCTCGGCTTGCGTGAGGTCAATGCGGCCATTCAGAAACGCGCGGCGCGTAAATTCCCCCGGCAACGCACTGCGCGCGCCGGCGGCCAGCACTGTTTGCAGCACCGCTTGACTGGCGACCATCCCACCGTGGCAAGTGATTTCCACGGTGTCCTCCCGCGTAAACGTGCGCGGCGCGCGCATCACCGCCAGTAAAACTTCGTCGATGGCGCGGCCCTCGGCCACGATGTTGCCGTAATGCAAAGTGTGGGTGGCGGCATCGGTGGGCGATGCGGAAGCCGCGCCGATGGGCTCAAAACATTTGGCCGCAATCGCAAGTGCATCCGGCCCGGAAAGCCGAATGATCGCAAGCGCGCCTTCGCCCAGCGGCGTGGCAATGGCAGCAATGGTATCGTCAATCATTTCGAGAAAATTACTAGGGACACGTGCCTGCCTCGGGATCTTGGCCCTGCAAAAATAGCCGCGCTTTTTGGAAACTTTTTTTGTGGAGATAATGCAGCAAATCGCGCGGAGCATCTTTGGGCAGCTCAGCGGTGAGCTCGTCGAGGCGGCTGAACAGGGCCAGGAGATCTGGTTTGGGGTCGGCGTTCACATTGGCCACGGCGGCTTCCAACTCGAGTAAAGTATCGAGCAGAGACTGTTCGGTTTCGGTCATGCGTTTGGCATAACGCAGAATGATGTGGAATCCAAGCGATTGCGCGCGCAAACTCCGCGCGTGGCGACTGGCTCAACATTTCAACGTCCTTTCACTCTCGGCATCGAGGGCGGCGGCACGCGCACGACGGCGCTGCTGGCCGATGCCCGCGGGCGGGAGATTCGGCGGGCAGAGTTTGGGCCGGGTAATGTACGGCTGCTGGATGATCGGGCGTTGGTTCGGTTGCTGCGCCGCGTGGCCAAACAATTTGAGAAACCTGACGCAATCGGCTTGGGCTTGGCGGGGGCGCGGAACGAAACGGACCGCCAACGCGTGCGGGCGGCGGTAGCGAAAGTTTGGAAAAAAACGCCGTGTCACGTGACGCACGATTTGGAAGTGGCGTTGATGGTAGGGCGCGCTCTCCGAGCGTGCCGCGGCGGGCTGGGACAGCCTGCCATACCGGTAGTCCTCGTGCTTTCGGGCACGGGGTCGTGTTGTTTTGGGATGGCGGCGGATGGGCGCACGGCGAAGATGGGCGGTTGGGGGCACGTGTTGGGCGACAAGGGGAGCGGGTTTGAGATTGGGCTGCGTGGGTTGAAAGCGGTGGTGTTTTATTTTGATCGCGATGGTACGTGGAGCCGGTTGGGCGAACGCTTGCTCGCGGCCACAAATTGCAACGAACCCGATGACCTCATCGACTGGGCGAGCGGCGCGGACAAAGACGCAATGGCCGCGCTAGCGCCGGAAGTGTTTGCCGCCGCCAAGGCGCGCGATCGCATTGCGCGAGATGTGCTCGCGGGTGCGGCGGGGATGCTTGCCAAGGATGCCGCCACTTGCGCGGGCAAGTTGGCCAAGAAAAATTCGCCCGTTGATTTTGTGTTGTCCGGTGGCGTGCTGCGCAATCAACCGGCCTTCGCACGAAAAGTAGCAACGGAAATAAAATCCCGTTGGCCGAAGGCAAAAGTCTCCACCCAAAAACACGACGACGTATTGGGCGCAATCGCGCTTGCGCGCGACTTGGTTTCCTCCCTCAACCCTCAACCCTCAACCCTCAACCCGAGCACTTCTCATAAAATAAGTGCTCGCCTGTCGCCTACCGAAGAACGCAACCGGCGTTCGATGAATTTTGACAAACTGCCTACGCGCTCGGCCATTACGCTGATGCTGAGTGAAGAAGCGCGCGGGGCGAAGGCGGTGTTGGGCGAGAGCAAAAAAATTGCGCGCATTGTCGGTTGGGTGGCGGCGGCTTTGAAGAATGGCGGGCGGTTGTTTTATGTGGGGGCGGGCACGAGCGGGCGGTTGGGGGTTTTGGATGCGAGCGAATGCCCGCCGACGTTTCGGGCGAAACCGGAGCAAGTTCAGGGGATTATCGCGGGCGGCCCGCAGGCGTTGACTCGGTCGATTGAAGGTGCGGAGGATGATCCTGATGCGGGGGCGCGGGCGATTCAGTTTCGCGGTGTGGGCAAACGCGACGTGGTGATTGGCATCGCCGCGAGCGGGCGCACGCCTTTTGTTTGGGGGGCGATGGCGGCGGCGGCGCGGCGTGGGGCACGGACGGCTTTGGTTTGTTTTGATCCAAAATTGAAACGGCGCGCGGGTGTGCCGCACCTGATCGTGGCGCCGGGGATTGGGCCGGAGGTGTTGACGGGTTCCACCCGGTTGAAAGCGGGCACGGCGACGAAGTTGATTTTGAACTGCATCACCACGCTGGCAATGGCGCGGCTGGGGAAGGTGTGCGGAAATCTGATGGTGGATTTGGATCCGAAAAATAAAAAGTTGCGCGAACGCGCGGTGCGGATTGTGCAAATGTTGACGGGGGCGGAGGAAGGGGAGGCGTGGGTGGGGTTGGAGAAGTGTGGGTGGGATATAAGAAGGATCAATTTTCAATGATCAAGGCTCAAAGAATTTTCAATTATCAATTTCCATTTATTTAATTCGAGCGACGGCGTTTGACTTGATACTTGATCATTGAGCCTTCCATGAAAATTGACCATTGAAACTTGAAAATTCCTCAAGGCTTCCCTTCCGCCGCGCGGATTGCGGCGGGCAATGAGGCGAGGCCGAAATGGAATGAGACGATTCTTCCGGTTTCATCGACGACCATAAATGCGGGCGGGAGGGTGATGTCGGAGTAGGGTTCGCGGTAGTATTGGGCGTTGCCGATTGGGAATTTTGCGCCATAGGTTTTGGTGAAGGCGAGTGCGCCTTGGGCTTTGGGCGGGCAGGAACCGATAATCCAAAGTTGGCCGCGCGAGGTCCGCTCAAAAAGTGCGTTGAGCGGTGCGACCACTTTCCCGCAAGCGGGGCTGGCGGGGTTGAGGAAGGCGATGAGCACGCGGGTGTTTCGCAGAGTGGACAGCTCGAAGGTGCTGCGGCGGGTGTTCACGGCGTAGACATCCAGCGGGGGCGCGGTGCGGCCGACGTAGTCTTCGGTCCAAAGTTGCTGCACGGGATTCATGCTGCCGCCGAGAATGCCTTCGGCGATGCCGGTGGCTTTGCTGCCGAGTCCACCTTGCTTGGGCGGGGCCTTGCCGTCGGCGATGTCCTGGCCTTGTTGCATGATGTCGGCGAGTTGGCCGACGCGGTTGAAAGCTTCCTCGGCGTTCTCCTTGGGCAACCCGACGTGGGCATCGTAGCCGTGCTTGAGCGCGGCGAGGATGCTGCAACAGGCGATGAAGGAAAAGAGCGTGCCAAAACTGGCGAGCCAGCGTTTGGGCAACACCAGTTTTTCGCTGGCTTGATAAAGATGGGTGAGGCCTTGGATGAACCCAACGAGACCGAGCGCGGCACCGATGAAGCCGAACCATTGGCCGAAGGAGGCGAGAAACATTTTGAGGCCGCGGTTGGTGGCGTCTTGCACGACGACATCCTGCATCGTGTCGAGGTTGCCGGTGATTTGTACGGACTCAGATGCGCCGGGGTTGAAGTACATCCCGGCGAGCGCCACGCCGCCGAGGAGGCAACCGAGGAAGCCGAGCAGCAAACTGGAAAAGGCTTTGCCGCAGCGGCGCGGGCCATCGACAGCAGCAGGCGCGGCGGTTTCCTCCGGGGGTGGCGGCGGAATTTCCTCGGACGGCGGCGGCGGTGGAATGTCGTCTGCTGGCATAATCAGTTTGGTTAAAATAAGGCCAAATGGGGCGATTTGTCGAGGGCGACGGGAAAATCCTTGCACGCGCGGGCGCGGGGCGGGATGTTGGCGCGGTGCGCACGGTTATATATCCCGGCAGTTTCGATCCGATCACCAACGGCCATTTGGACGTGATTGAGCGGGCGGCCAAGCTCTTTGATCGCGTCATCGTGGCGGTGGCGGTAAACAGCTCGAAAGCCCCGCTCTTCACCAAGGACCAACGGCAGGCGCAGATCACCGAGGCGGTGGCGGCGCTGGGCAATGTGGAGGTGAATGCTTTTGACGGGTTACTGGTGGATTTCGGGCGTGACCAAAAAGCGCAGGCGATCATCCGCGGGCTGCGGGCGGTCTCAGATTTTGAATTTGAATTTCAACTCGCACTGATGAACCGCAAGTTGGAGCCGGACATCGAAACCATTTTTATGATGCCGCGCGAAACGTACACTTTTCTCAGCAGCAAACTGGTGAAAGAAATCGCGCAGCTTGGCGGCGATGTGAGCGCGTTTGTG
>CAUZWB010000010.1:0-16935 GCA_963583525.1 Verrucomicrobiia bacterium
GAAATTGCTGGGGTCGTTAATGGTGTTTGCGATGTTGGGAGTGTTGATGACCGGCCAACTGATTTCGCCCATGGCTGCGGGTATGGCGGCGGCGGTGTGGACGTTTATGATGTTTTTGGATTCGCTCTTCAAAGTGGTGCTCACCGCTGCGGCAAAAGGGCGCGCGTACAGCCTGCTGCGTGAAGACCGCTTTTGGGCCGGGCTGTTGGCGGCGAGTGCGGTGTTTATGATGTACTATTTTAAGTAGCCGCCCAAAGCGCCTGCATTCGTTCCAAACCAATCGTAATCACCTCCAACGGATCTTCCTCCCACAACTCCGCGTTGAACAATTCGAGACTCATCGTTTTGTCGTAGCCAATTTCCTTTAACACGGCAATTTCTGTTGCGAGATCGATTTGACCTTCGCCGAGCATGACCCGATCGGGATCAGTTTGAGTGCCCGCGGCTTTGTCGGGATGCGCGTCATCAATGTGATAATGGCTGATTTTTTCCACGGGGATATTGCGCAGCAACTTCAAATCCGAGTTGCTGTTCCATGTGTGAAACGCATCGAGGATGAGCGTGGCATCGGTGTCATCGGTTTCCTGCACGATGCGCCAGGCGTCGGTGAGGTTGTAAACACTTTTGAAAAAACTAATGTATTCGAACGTGGGCCGGATGCCTTCCTCGCGGCCGATGTGCAATAGGTCGCGGTAGCGTGCGGGCAGCTGATCCTGTCGCGTCAATTCGAGCGGCGGCGTGGCGACGATGTACGGCGCGCCCAATCGCGCGGCCAGCGCGAAGCGCCGCCGCGCCTCATCCTTCACCAGCTCGTACTCCCAGCCTTCTGCTTCGCCCCATTGGCGGATGGCGATTACGCTGGGCACAATGAGCCCGTGATCGGCCAGCGCCTTTTCCACATCGCTCACTTCGCCGCCGCGGCCGATGTGGTCGTAAATGTCATTAAGCCAAAGCTCGATGCCGTCGTAACCGGCAGTGCCCGCTAATTCGATTTTTTTCAGCAACGGCTGCGGCTTAATGGTGCTGGTGTTCAGGCAAAATTGCATGGGCACGAAGGGTAAGCAGTTACCTCCGATTGGCAAAGCGGTTTTTGTGCTGTCGGCATCTTGCCGGCAGAAGTTGCGCGTGGGCCTGCCGGCAAGATGCCGACAGCACATGGGCCCATTTGGTCATTGGTCATTGGGGCTTGGTCATTTACCCTCCGGGTATGTCCCAACCGGACAACCCACTGATTTGGCGGCCTTGGTATCGGATGATCCAATGGAGCGCGGTGTTGGTTTTACTGCTGTTGCTGCTGGGCGGTTTTTTGTTGGGGCGGTTTCAAACGCCGATGGGGCAGCTGGCCTTTTGCGCGTTTGGCGTGCTGACGGGCGCGGCCTTCGCGCGCATGGCGCATCCGCTGGAAGGGCGGCTCACGCGGCTCGGCTTGGTGGCGCTGGGGTTCGTGGCGGCATCACAGGTTTTTTTCCAACTACTCGTGTGGAGCGAAAGCTGGCGGGTGCAACCCTCGGTGATCGGCTGGCGGCTGTGGTGGGGCACGGTGGTGACGGCGGTGGGGCTGGGGTGGTTGCAAGTGTTGTGGCGCGCGGGCGCGCGGTGGGAATGGAAATCCGGCCGCACGACGCTGGGCTTTACGGCAGGGCTGGGGGCATTGTTGGTCGGGCTGGCGTTTCAGGTTAGTCCATTTTCAACGCTGCCCGCTTGGTGGCATTGGGTGGCAACCGTGCTGGCGTTGGGGGCGATAGGCGGGTCGCTGGTCATCATCGGCCGGTGGCTAAAAAAACGCCCCAAGAATACCCGCCCGCTGCCGCGCTGGATGCGGCCGGTGCTGATCACGGCGGGCTTGGGCGCGCTCTGCGCGGGGAGTTTTTATTTTGGCCGACTGACAATGCCGCCGCCCAGTCCTTTCGACAACGCGCACTCGATGTTGGCGGACATCCCCGCCGCGGAGTTGGAACAGCAACTGAACCGCGATTCGTTGCGGCTCAAAAAACTCGCCGAAGGAATGGATCATCTGCAGCAGGAATCGGCTGATCTGCACCAAGACATTGCCGATCGCATGGAGCGGGAGGGCACGGAGGATTATCAACCGGAGGAAAGCCGGCAAATTCGGCATCTCTTCATCCGCTACATTGGCTATCGCAAGGAGCTGATTCATCTGGCGCGGGTATACATCGGCTTCAAAAAAGTACAGGACGAACCCCTGCGCGACCGCTGCTTCCTCACCGGCTACGGCGCGGCAGCCGTGGCGCTGGAGGCGGGCCGGGAGTTTGTGGCGAAGTATCGCGACAACGATCACGCACGCGCCAAGCTCAACGAAGGCGAACCCGGCTGGCTCAAGCCCGGCCAATTCGAGATCGTTTACCACAGCGTAACCGACCGGCATCACCTGAAATTATTTGCAACCTACGGCGCGCATTTTGAAACACATCGCCTGCGATGGAAGCGCGAAGGCTTGCCGGGCACGGATGTGACATGGCTGGAGGGCCGCATCCATCGCGGACAGAAAGCGGTGACAAAGACCGATCTCGATCCAGTGCGCGCGTGGTTTTCGCGCATCGGGCGGCAGCTTGAGCAGGACGTGAACGTCCCGTTTTACGAAGCACAAAAAATGATGGCCACCTTTATGGGTGACACCCGCATCGTCCGGCGCGATCCATTCATCTCCGAGCGTTTTATTCAAATAACGCTTAAAGATCCCAAAATCAAACTGCTGCCCGGCGACATCATACTCGAGCGGCGCAACTGGTATTTATCCAACGCATTTTTGCCCGGTTTTTGGCCGCACTGCGCGCTGTACGTGGGCACGCCTGAGGAATTGGAAGCGATTGGCATTAATTATTCCGAACTGGATGCCGACGCGCGCGCCGCGCATCAACGCCTCGAGCACACTCACCCGCGCGTGATCATCGAGGCCATGAGTGAGGGCGTCGTGTTCACCAGCGCTGAGCATTCGATGCACGCGGATTACGTGGCCGTACTGCGTCCGCGCAATTTCAGCGACGATCAAATTGCCACCGTCATCCGCAACGCCTTCCGCTATCACGGGCGCGCGTATGATTTTGGATTTGATTTCACCGATGAAAGTAAGTTGGTGTGCAGCGAGTTGTTGTATTATTCCTTTGGCGGATTGCTGGAGTTCAAACTGGAATCAGTGCTCGGTAAAAATGTGGTAACGCCGAACGGCATTATGGATAAGTTCGTGAACGAACGCGGCGCGGCGGCACAGTTGGAACTTATATTTTTCCTGGATACGCGTCTCGACAAGCACGGCAAGCGCATTGTTTATTTCGCCAATGAAGAGGATTGTCGCGAATCGGCAACGCGGCCCAAGATTTTTAATGAGTGAAGGCGCTGTCCGTATGGGGGCACGGGTCACACGTTGAACTTAAACAAAATTACATCGCCGTCCTGCACGATGTATTCTTTGCCTTCTTGCCGATACAATCCCTTTTCCTTGGCGGCCAGGATGGAGCCGAGGGTGATGAGGTCGTCATAGGCGACGGTTTCGGCTTTGATGAAGCCGCGCTCAAAATCAGTGTGAATGACGCCGGCGGCTTTGGGTGCGGTGTCGCCAATGCGGATGGTCCATGCGCGCGTTTCCTTGGGGCCGCAGGTGAAATAGGTGCGTAAGCCGAGCAACTGATAAGCGGCGCGGATGAGTTGGCCCACGCCACTTTCGGCCACGCCGAGGTCGGCCAGAAATTCGGTGGCTTCCGTTTCGTCGAGGTCGGCCAATTCACTTTCAATTTGGGCGCTAATCACTACCGTGTCACAGCCGTGATGTTCGCGGCCGTAAGCGCGCACTTGTTTCACGAAGGGATTCGCTTCGGAATCGGCGAGGTCGTTATCCTTCACGTTGGCGGCGAGGATAGTGGGTTTGGCGCTTAGCAAAAACAATCCGCGCGCGGTGGCCTGTTCCTCGGGTTCCAGCTCCAGAGTGATCGCGGGTTTCCCCGCATCCAAATGCGGCTCAAGTTTTTTGGCCAAGGCAACTTTCGCGGCGGCATCACTATCGCCACGCTTCGCGTCCTTTTCAATTTTTGGCAGTTGCCGGCGTAAGCTTTCGAGATCGGCAAGGATGAGCTCGGTGTAAATAGTTTCAATATCGCGCACCGGATCTACGCTGCCGGTGACGTGATGAATATCCTCATCTTCAAAACACCGGATCACCTGCACCACCGCATCCACCTCGCGGATGTGGCTGAGAAACTGATTGCCCATGCCCTCACCCTGCGACGCACCGGCCACCAACCCGGCGATGTCCACAAACTCAACTGCCGCGGGCAAAATTTCGGCGGAGTTTTCAATCTTCGATAAAGGCACCAGCCGCGCATCGGGCACAGTGACGACCCCCACGTTGGGGTCGATTGTGCAGAAGGGGTAATTCGCCGCCTCCGCATTGCGCGTGCGGGTTAGCGCGTTAAATAGTGTGGACTTGCCAACATTAGGCAGTCCGACGATTCCAGCTCGTAACATGGGGCGCGGAGGTTAGGGGAAATGAGTGCGGGGTGAAAGCGATTTACAATCGAGCCGCTTCGCGGAAGCGTTCCATTAATTCCGGCACGCCTTCGTCGATGGCGGCCATGATTTCGAGGACTTCGATTTTTGGGAAACGTTTGCGGAATTCATCGAGGTATTCGGTGGAGGCGTCTTCGTCCATTTTGTTGGCGGCAACGAGGTGCGGGACGGCGAGCATCGCCACGTCGTATAACTCCAGCTCGCGCAGGATTTTTTCGTAATCGTCACACGGGTTGCGATCATCGATGCCAGCCATATCGAGGATGATGCACAACGTGCTGCAACGGCGGATGTGGCGCAGGAAGGCGTGCCCGAGGCCGACGTTGTTGTGGGCGCCCTCGATGATGCCGGGGATATCGCACACGGTGTAGCGTTCCCAGCCGTCCATTTCCACCACGCCGATTTGCGGGTGCAACGTGGTGAATGGATACGCGGCGATCTTCGGCTTGGCGTGGGAAATGGCGTTGAGCAACGTGCTTTTGCCGGCGTTCGGATAACCCACGAGGCCGATGTCGGCCATCAGTCGCAGCTCGAAATGATAATGGCCTTCGCCGCCGGGTTCGCCGGGTTGGAAGTGGCGTGGGGCTTGGTTGCGCGGCGTGGCGAAGTGATGATTGCCCTGCCCACCGCGTCCGCTGGTGCAAAGGATGAATTGCTCGCCATGTTTGGTGAGGTCCACCACGAGTTCCGCTTCTTCGCCGATGGCCAGTTCGGGCGCAGGCGGAGACTCTTCCGCGGCGAGGTCAACGACCATCGCCTGTTCGCCTTCGACGTTTTCCACCCGTTCGCCTTCCGGTTCAGCTTTGGTGGGCGTGGGGTCGGATAGTTTCCAAACCACCGTTCCGCAGGGCACTTTGATGATTATATCTTTTCCGGATTTGCCGGTCTTCTTTGCGCCTTCGCCGGGGTTGCCGTTTTTGGCGATGAGCCGCGGCACAAAAAATTGGGCGATCAAATTATTGAGATCGTGGCTGGCTTCAAGAATCACACTGCCGCCGCGACCGCCATCGCCGCCATCAGGGCCGCCCATGGGCTCGAAGGCTTCGCGTCGGAAAGACACACACCCGCTTCCGCCGTGCCCGGCGCGGGCGTAAACTTTTACTTGATCGATGAACATTGCGGGATGATTGGCGGGGCAAAAAAAAGCGAGGCGCAGGGCCTCGCCGTGAAATTGTTTTTGTTGGCGACTAGTTTTGCACGGTGGCCACTGGCTCGATGTTCACGCGGCTTTTGCCGCGCGTTTTGTCGAACATCACGCGGCCGGTCTCCAGCGCGAAAAGTGTGTGGTCGCGGCCGATGCCCACGTTGGCGCCCTTGTGCCATTTGGTGCCGCGTTGGCGGATGAGAATGGTGCCGGCGTTCACGAGCTGTTGATTACCCACCTTGAGCCCGAGGCTTTTGGCGTTGCTGTCGCGGCCGTTCTTGACCGAGCCCTGTCCTTTTTTATGTGCCATTGTTCTTCGGGGTTAAACTTTGATGTCAGTGATTTTCACAATCGAATGGCGTTGGCGATGGCCGTTTTTGTTGCGATAGCCCTTGCGGCGTTTCATTTTGAAAATGATGACCTTCTTGTCCTTGCGCTCCGATTCCACCACTTCAGCGGTCACGGTCGCGTTTTCCACGGTGGGCGCGCCGATGGTTACTTTGCCGTCGTTGTTCACGAGCAACACGCGGTCAAACGTCACGGTCGCGCCATTGTCACTGCCGAGCAACTCCACTTTCAGGAGGTCGCCAGCCGAAGCGCGGTACTGTTTGCCGCCGGTTTCAAATACTGCATACATAAGCTTAAAAATTGTGCAAAAACTGCGAAAAGGGACGGGGAATAGACCAGAAACATCGGGCCGTGTCAACAGGTCTTTCCGAGAATTTTAGTTGTTGGATTCCACCTCGGTTTCGCTGCTTTCCGCCTCGTCCTGCAGATATTCCTTGGGCTTGTACGCCATGGCCACAGGGATGAATACCAACGCCGCCAACAGCATTAAACCCGCAAAAAGCAGGTAATATGTGGCTCCTGTGAGCTTGCTGGTGGGGCCGGGAAACGTGCGGCCGGCGATGGATTCCGCCGTGAGCGCGCTGCTTTCGGGTACGGAAACGAAGCTCCACTCGTAAGTGAGCGCGTCGCCGTTGGGATCAAAAGTGTCCGCGCCGCTCAGTTGGATGGATTGGCCCAACGGCTGCGTTTGGGTTTCGGCGACTACCATCACGGGCGGCAGATTTTCATTGGTTACTTGGAGCGTCACAGAATTTGTGGCCGCCGCGTTGGCGTCTTCGCCGACTCTCACGACAAACTGCAATTCATATTCGCCGTCCACATCCGGCGTGAAATTCGGATTGCGTGTTTTGGATTTTTTCAATGCGGCCGAATCCAGCGCACTTCCGTCGGGGACAGCGGAAAATTTCCACGTGTAGTCAAACGCGCCGTTGTAATCACCTTTGCCCGCTATTCCGTAAAGGCGCACCAGTTGACCGGCAGGCACAGCCCGCATCCGGCCCGCGCTTGCGGTGGGCGGTTTCTTTTCCTTGGGCTTGTCGGTTGGCGCGGAAGATTTTTCTTCCGCTTCCTCAATGGGGGTTGTCACGTGAACCGTCACATGAGTCACCGCGCTCGTTTTTCCGTCATCAGCTTTGAACGCCAACACATACGTGCCTTCCACGTCTGCCTTGAACGAGGGCGTGGGATTTTGGATAAAATGATTCACGCCCGCGGTGAAGAGGTTGCCGATGGAGACGGACATCAAAAAGAAACCGAGGATGAGCGACTTCATTTTTTGCGGTGCTTGCGTGTACGAAAATTCCAACGCGGTGATGGAAATAAAAACTTCCGCCGCCGTGAGCACCACGTACGCTGCGATTTGCCAAATGATGTTCGGCAGTTCGCCGCCCGCGATTTGGGTTTCGATCCAAGCGGGAATCAAAAAAGACGGCACGGCCACAAAAAATCCGATGGCAATTTTCCGCAACGGTGTCAGGGGGAACACGCGGTTGAGTGCCGGATAAATCAGCCAAGTGAAAATTGGGATGAACGTCATAATCATCACCGGATTGATCGCGCCAATCTGCGAAGGCAGCCACTCGATGCCCAGCAGATTGCGGTCCATCTTGTCCGCCTGCAGCACCCACGCCGAGCTGGATTGATCGAACAACGCCCAAAACATCGCCACGAAAATATAAATCACGCACAGCCGCCCGATAATTTTCAGGCCGGTTTTGCTGAAGGTTTCCTTGAGAAACCCCATCCCGCCCGCGGGAATGTGGACGAATTTTTCGCGTCCCATCCAAAACACGAACGTGGCCAGCAACATCAACCCGCCCGGCACGCCGAAGGCCACGTGCGGCCCGTACCGATCCAGTAAAACGGGCGTCATAATTTGCGAAAGAAACGCCCCGAAGTTGATGGAGAAATAAAACCACGCGAAAATTTTCGAAAGCAAATGACCGTTGGTTTTGCCAAACTGATCCCCCACGTGCGCCGACACACACGGCTTGATACCCCCCGCGCCAATGGCGATCAACGTGAGCCCCACCGTCAGCCCCAGCCGCGTTTCATCCAACGCCAACGCCAAATGCCCGGCGCAGTACACCAAGGAAAGGCTGATGATGGTTTTGTATTTGCCGAGAAACGCATCGGCGATGATCGCCCCCAACAACGGCGTGAAATAAACCGCGCTGTTGAACAAATGATACCAAACCTTCGCATCCCCCTCCGACATCGGCGCGCCCTCGCCGTTGCTGTCCATCAGATATTTGGTCATAAAAATAACCAAGATGGCTTTCATTCCATAAAAGGAATAACGCTCCGCAGCCTCGTTGCCGATGATGTACGGAATGCCCTTGGGCATGCCCTTACTTTTCACCGGCGCGGTCAGATAAGGCGAATCGGCCATGGCGGCGGATGTTGGCCGAGCCATTGCGCGATGGCGAGGGAAAATGCAGCGCCAGAAGGCGGGATGGACGAAAAGGTAATTCCGTGATAACGTCCCGCTTTGTCCGGCCCGACCGGCAAATTTATTTGGAGGAAACACAATGATGCGATCCGGCAATCCCGTTCTCAACGACAAAACATTCACCCGCCACGTCGACCTCACCGGCGAGGATCGAATGACCCTGATGGGCACCGTGCACAAGACCGCATTCCTGCTAATCCTGCTCGTTGCCTTTGCGTCCATCACGTGGAAAATGGTGATGACCGTAAACGCCGAGGGCCAGATGGTCGCGGCCCCGGGTTTGTTTGGCTATATGATTGGTGGTGCGATTGGCGGATTGATCTTCGCGCTGATCACCATGTTCAAACCCACGTGGGCTCCAATCACTGCGCCCATTTATGCTGCGTTGGAAGGCCTGTTCATCGGTGCACTTTCCGCATTTGCTGAATCGAAATTCCCCGGTATCGTGTTGCAGGCGGTAGGCCTCACCTTCGGCACGCTCTTCGCCCTGCTCGGCGCGTACCGCAGCGGGCTCATTCGGGCCACGGAAAATTTCAAGCTCGGCGTGTGCGCCGCCACCGGCGGAATTTTCATGGTCTACATGGCTACATTTATCCTCGGTATGTTTGGCGTGCAAATTCCTTTCATCCACGGGTCGGGCCTCTTTGGCATCGGCTTCAGCGCATTCGTGGTCGTCATCGCTGCGCTCAACCTCGTGCTGGATTTCGATTTCATCGAAAACGGCGCGGACAATGGCGCGCCTAAGTACATGGAATGGCTCGGCGCATTCGGTCTGATGGTTACGCTCATCTGGCTCTACATCGAAATCCTGCATTTGCTGATGAAGCTCAAAAGCCGGTAGTTGGGAGACCTTTATATTCGGTACATATATGCATCAGGCGTCACAATCTGCGCCCTGCTTCATAAATCACAAAGGGTGTTCGGTAAATTAGTAGGAGTAGAGCTGAAAACTTCTCGCCTGATGTGCGTTGGTTGATCATGCTTAATCCTTTCTATGGCCCTAGCGAATTGTGATGAATGCGGAAAGGAACTGAGCGAACACGCTGAGGCATGCCCGCATTGTGCAGCGCCAGCCAAGATCGCCCTGTGCAATTTTAGAGAAGATCAGGAACGACTGGAGCGCGAACGACTGGAACGGGAACGACTGAAGCGCGAACGACTGGAACGGGAACGACTGGAGCGCGAACGACTGGAGGTTAACCGCCTTTACAAGGAACAACTTGAGCGGGAACGCCTTGAGCAGGAACGACTGGAACGGGAACGACCGGAACGGGAGCGACGGGAGCGACTGGAACAGGAACGTCGCAAGAAAGTTATAATTGGTCATGTCGCTCTAGAAGGAGTAATTCGCAAGACGCTTAGTAAGCCAGAAGGCGATCTTACCAAGGGGGACTTGGAACAGTTAACAGAACTGTACCTCAATTTGAAGGATCTCGATGGCAACCAATTCACTGACCTAACGCCTCTCAAGGATCTCACTCAGTTAACGGCACTGGATCTCTCATGGAACCAGATCACTGACGTAACACCCCTGAAGGATCTCACTCAGTTAAAGTGGCTTTTTCTCTGGCAGAACCAAATCACTAACTTAACACCCCTTAAGAACCTCACTCAATTAACGACACTGAATCTCTCGGGCAACCAAATCACTGACCTAACGCCTCTCAAGGATCTCACTCAGTTAACGAGACTGGATCTCATAGACAACCAAATCACTGATCTAACACCCCTTAAGAACCTCACTCAATTAACGACACTGAATCTCATAGACAACCAAATCACTGATCTAATGCCCCTTAAGAACCTCACTCAATTAACGACACTGAATCTCATAGACAACCAAATCACTGATCTAATGCCCCTTAAGGATCTCACTCAGCTAAGGGAACTGGATATCGAGGGCAACCCAACCTACGACGACAACACCTACATTTCCGATTCATTAGGAAACATACCTATAACGATCCTGAAGCGCCTGAAAATGAAGCGCGAAGAAAACAAGGCTGGATCTCCATGGTGGAAATTTTGGTAAACTAACCACTAACGCCCTCACTCGCTTCGCTCCTTCGGTCGTTGACTCACTAGCGCTCGCCATTCTTCTTCATTAAACATATTGCGCTTCCGCATTGCTTTTTCGGGTGGGATTGAGTAAATCAAACCCATCCCTATGCTGAAGCAAATCAGTCTTAATTGGTGCCGCTTGTGTGCGGCAATTCTCTTGACGGCAATTTCTCTGGCGGCTGCGCCCAAGGATCCGTTCAAACAGCTCGATGATCTGTGGCCCACGCCGGATGCCGCGCGCCGCGCTTCGGGTGCGCCGGGGCCGGGCTATTGGCAGCAGCGGGCGGATTACGTGATCGATGTGGAATTGGACGAGGCGAAGCACCGCATCACGGGGCGCGAGACGATCACGTATCACAATCGCTCACAGGACACATTGGATTATTTGTGGCTGCAGTTGGATCAAAATCTTTTGGATCCCAAAATGATCGCCGCGCAGTCGCGCACGGCGCCGGGGTTTTCCGGGCTGTCTTTTAAGAAACTCGATGCGATGTTGTTGCAGCGGAAATTTGATGGCGGCCATAAAATCACCGCAGTCAAGGATGCCGTCGGCAAACCGCTCAAGCACGTGGTGGTGCAAACGATGATGCGCGTGATCCCACCCGCGCCGTTGAAGCCGGGCAAGTCGATCACGTTTTCCGTGGAGTGGAATTATAATATCAACGACACCGCCAAGATCAGCGGCCGCACGGGGTACGAATATTTTAAGGAAGACAAAAATCATTTGTACGCCATCGCGCAATGGTTCCCGCGGATGTGCGCGTACACGGACGTGACGGGCTGGCAAAATAAACAGTACCTCGGCACGGGCGAGTTTGCGCTGGAGTTTGGCAATTACCTCGTGCGCATCACCGCGCCGGCCGATCACGTGGTGGCTTCCACGGGCGTGCTGCAAAATGCGGATACAATTTTAACCAAAACTCAACGCGCCCGCCTCGCCAAAGCGCGCACTTCGAAGAAGCCAGTGTTCATCATCAACCTCGCCGAGGCCAAGGCCAACGAAAAGGAAAAGGCCAAAGGCAAAAAGACATGGGTGTTCAAAGCCGACAACGTGCGCGATTTTGCGTTCGCCAGTTCGCGGAAATTTTTATGGGACGCGATGGGCGTGAAGCTTAACGGCAAAACGATTATGGCGATGAGCTATTGGCCCAAAGAAGGCGAGCCGCTTTGGAGCCGATACAGCACGCACGCCGTCGCGCACACGCTGGAGTTGTACTCGCGCTACACGTTCGACTATCCATACCCCGTCGCTATTTCCGTGAACGCGCCGGTGGGCGGCATGGAGTACCCAATGATTTGCTGGCAACGCCCGCGCCCGGAAAAGGACGGCACCTATTCCAAGCGCACCAAGTACGGCCTCATCTCGGTGATCATCCACGAGGTCGGCCACAATTGGTTCCCGATGATTATCAACTCCGACGAACGCCAATGGATGTGGATGGACGAAGGCCTCAACTCGTTCCTGCAATTTCTCACCGAACAGGAATGGGAAGCCGACTATCCCTCGCGTATTATGCCCGAGCGCATGGGCGGGCTGCTCAGTTACCTGAAGTCCCCCAACAAAATGCCCATCATGACCGGTGCCGACTCCCTCCAAAGCACCGGCTACAACGCCTACACCAAACCCACTCTCGCGCTCAACATCCTGCGCGAAAGCGTGCTCGGCCGTGAGCAGTTCGATTACGCCTTCAAACAATACGCCCGCCGGTGGATGTTCAAGAGCCCCACGCCCACCGATTTTTTCCGCACGATGGAAGACGCCAGCGGACAGGATCTCGATTGGTTTTGGCGCGGCTGGTTTTACGGCATCGAGCACACCGACATTTCCATCGAAAACGTCCACCATTACAAAATGGACACGCGCGATCCGTACAAAGATAAGACCGCCAAAAAAGACAAACGCGCCGCCGAACCCGATCGCCTCTTCCAAAAACTCAACAAGCCGCTCCCCAAACGCGTGGACGCATTTCCGGAACTCAAAGATTTCTATAACGAATTCGATGAACTGGACGTCACCGAAAAAGACCGCGCCAGTTACGAAAAACTCATCAAAGGCCTCAGCGAAAAAGAAAAAGCGATGCTCAAACGCAAAGGCCAGTTTTACGTCGTCGACCTAAAAAACATCGGTGGCCTCGTGATGCCCGTGGTGCTCAAAGTCACTTACGAAGACAAGAGCACCGAGGAAATCCGGTTGCCCGCGCAAATCTGGCGCCGCAATCCCGAGTCCATCTCAAAAATGATTGTCGCCGACAAAAAAATCACCCGCATCGAAGTCGACCCCCATCGCGAAACCGCCGATGTGGACATCGAAAACAACTACTTCCCACGTCGTATGCGCGAGCACACCTTCGGCATTTCGAAATCCAAAAAACCCTCCGGCAACAACCCCCTCCGCGACAAACAAAAAGCCGAAGAAAAAGCCCGCAAAGAAGCCGAAGAAAAAAAGAAAAAAGAAGCCGAAAAGGAAAAGAACAAAAAGCCCGCTCCGAAAAAGAAATAATCGTTTGCCAATCGTCGCCGGCATGAATCCCATTCACGATCACAACCGCGCCGCGTGGGATGCGCGGGTGCAGCAGGGGCAGCGATTCACCGTGGCGGCCACGGATGATGAGATGTCGCGGCCTTTGGAGATTCTCGATCCGCTCGGCTGGCTTGGCGGCGCGGTGACGGACCAACGCATTCTTTGCCTCGGCGCGGGCGGCGGGCGGCATGGGCCGATGTTGGCCAACGCGGGCGCGCGCGTGACGGTGGTAGACATTAGCCCCGAGATGCTGCGGCTGGACAACGAACTGGCCGAGGCGCGCGGGCTGCCGGTGGAAACGGTGGCGACTTCCATCGACGATTTATCGATGCTGTCCGCCGCCGAGTACGATGCGGTGATGCAACCGGTGAGCACTTGTTATGTGCCGGACATCCGTATCGCCTATCGCGAACTGGCGCGGGTGATGAAACCCGGCGGCGTTTACATCAGCCGTCACAAGCAACCCACCAGTTTGCAAACGGACCTCGCGCCGGGGCCCAATGGGTTTGTGATTGAAGAGCCGTATTTTCTCGATGGCCCGCTTTCGCCCGCCAAGCGTTCGGGGCCGCATCGCGAACAAGGCACAATGGAATTTCTCCATCGTTGGGGCGATTTGCTGGGCGGGCTGTGCGAGGCGGGGTTTGTGATTGAAGCCGTCACCGAGCCCAAGTTTGGCGATGCCTCCGCCGCGCCCGGCACATTCGAATACCGCAGCCACTTCATCGCGCCCTACATCCAACTCCGCGCACGCCGCACCAAACAGCCGGCTGCCGGCGATGCTTTGTGGGTTCCTGAGAGAAAAGAATAGCGGCGGAACCGAACGCGGGACAAACTTGGGAGCTGCGCGAGAAATTAGAGCTTCTCGCCCTGGGAGGACCCCTCGGGGCCGGGCTCCTGGTGTTCGATTCCACCGCCACCGACGAGCGCAAATGAAAGGACGCAACCGCGCCCGCCGGCCTGGTGTCTATGTCTGTGTCTCGTCAACTTGGTCAGCTAGATCCTGTCCACACTAACCACGATAAGATAGCACTGGTTCACTCAAAAATCAAATTGAGGGCGCAAATTTTTTGGGAAGAGAAACAGCGGTTTAAAACAGCGGCTTAAGAGTGGGATTATTTTTGCTACTTGAGCCACACCGCGTCGTGCGTTTGCAGCAGTGCCGCGAGCAGCGCTTGAAAATCCTTGGCGGATCCATCCAATTCGCGCCGCACCCAGAAGCCGAGCGCCACGTTGATTTCGAAATAATCGTGCCCCACTTTGACCGCCCGTTCAGCTTCGGGCCGAAAAAATTCCTGCAACCAATCGCTTGCGTTTTCCTCGGCGGCGATTTTTTCCACATACCCATCGCGTGCTTTCGCCGCGCGTTTGGGCATTGCCTGAAGCAGTTGATGGGCGCGGAAAAAATTGCGGGCCGTACGTTGCAGGTGCTTGTCGTACACCGGCTGCAATTCTTTGCGTAGCTTGGCATCATGTTGGCCTGGGATTCCATTTTGCAGTGCCCATTTGAGAAACGCAGGATTGTAATGGCCGAAATCGCCTTTTGCTTTTAAGTCCAGCTTACCGCCTAGATGCGGGCCGGCATGGAAGATTTTCTGTCCGGAAAGTTTTTCCAGCTGCGCCAAGTTCAGTGCGAACTGTGCCTTGGCGTACAGCCCGCGCAAGCCGCGATGAGGCAGCCACGTGTGCAGATCACGGTAAGCCTTGTCTGGCGTATCCTTGGCCAGCTTTGGCAACTGTCGCCAAAGAGCCAGCACTTCTTTCGGCGGTTTATTCGCTGCCTCTGCAAGCAACGGAAAAATCAAAAGCAACATCCAGCGCATGCCGCATGTTAGATAGTTTTGCGCGCTAAAAAAGGAAGAGTTATTGACGCGCTGGCATAGCTGGCAAATTATGCGCGGATGCGACGACGCTTGGCGATTGGGTTGATGATGTTCATCGTGCTGTTTGGTGCGATGGGTGCGGTGTCCACGGGCGTGATCGCCGAGGGCACTCGATGGGAGATGGCGTGGCGCGTGTACGACAGCGGCCAGCCGGGGCCGACGGTGCTCGTGGTGGGCGGCGTGCATGGCAACGAACCGGCGGGTGCCAGCGCAGCGGGGCAGATTCAGCATTGGCCGGTAAAACGTGGACGGCTCATCGTGGTGCCGCGCGCCAATGGGCCGGGGCTGAAAGATGGCACGCGCTTTTTGCCGGGCGTGTCTTTGAAGACGCGCGACTTGAATCGCGATTTTCAAAAGACGGATTCTTTAGAAGGCAAGGACGGCCCGATCGGCGAACCGGCGATTGCGTTGTGGAAATTTGTGAGCGGCCACAAACCGGATTGGTTGATTGATCTGCACGAGGGAACGGATTTTCACCAAATCAATGGTAAGTCCGTTGGCTCCTCCATCATCGACGTGCACTCGAAAGCCACCGATGCCGCCGTGCCGTTGATGCTCAAAGCGGTGAACGCCGCGGTGAGTGAGCCCAAGAAAAAATTCGTGCGGCTGCGCTATCCCGTGGACGGCTCGCTGGCGCGCGCGGCGCACGAACGGCTGGGCGCGCACGCGATGATTTGCGAGACCACTTCCAAAAACCAACCGCGCAGCCAACGCGCGCGCCAGCACCGGCTGATGATGCACGCGCTGCTCACGCATTTGAAAATGGCGCAAGCGGGGCCGCACGTGCTGGTTGGCAAAGAAAATTTCCGTGTGGCGATTTACGATGCCGGCGGCGTGGGCGGCAATGGGCCGCGCAATGTGGATCGCGTGCTAGCGGGGCACGCGTTGGTGCGGCGCGTGGGCGCGGCGGATGTGCGCGATGGTGTGCTCGAGCAGTTTCACCTCGCGGTGTTCCCCGGCGGCAGCGGCAGCAAACAAGCCAACGCGCTGGCCCCGGCCGGACGCAAGGCGGTACAAAACTTCGTGCGCGATGGCGGCGGCTTCGCGGGCATCTGCGCGGGGTCCTATTTGGCGGCGGCAAATTACGAATGGTCACTCGGCATCAGCAATCACAAAACATTTTGCAAGAGCATCGACATCCCGAAAGTGGGCCGCAAAAGCATGTGGTACCGCGGCCCTTCCGCCACGGTGCAAATGGAGCTCACCGAAGCGGGCCGCAAAATTCTCGGTGATAAAAAAGGCGCGTTCGATGTGCGCTATCACAACGGCCCCATTATGTCGCCAATGGGCAAAGTGGGCCTTGGCGCGTTCAAACCGCTGGCGCATTTCCGCAGCGAAGTTTCCCGTTACGAATCCCAAAAAGGCACGATGACCGGCACCCCCGCCATCATCGCCGGCCAATACGGCAAAGGCCGCGTCCTCTGCATCAGCCCACATCCCGAGTCATCCGCAGCGCTGCACGCGATGGTGAGGCGTGGATTGTTTTGGGCGGGCGGGAAAAAGTAGCTCGGGGAAAACTGCGCTACAAAAAAAGGCAGCCCGGAGGCCGCCTTTTATCTGAAGGGGGAAACAATTCAGGGTGATTATTTTTTCTCGCGGGGAATGACTTTCAACTGGCGCGGTTGGATGCGGAGTTGGCCGCCGCCGCCACGACCGCCGGGGGCGGGCAGGATGCGGATGCCGCCCTGGCCAAAGCCGCCGGCGCGATTGCCGCCGAAGAGTTCGCGCATTTTCTTTTGCTTCGCCTTTTGCTCATCAGTGAGGATTGAATTGTAGTCTTTTTTATATTGTTGGGAGAGCTTTTGGTAAGCGGCCTGCCGCTCGTCTTGCGGGAGTTCGCGGGCGGCATTGAAACCCTCCCGGCGCTTGGCGTTTAGCTTTTGCCGTTTCGTCTTTTGATCTTCAGTGAGCACGATGCGAAGTTTTTTCATCTGCTCCATGCGTTCGGCCTGCGCTTTTTTGGCCTTGGCGATTTCGGCTTTTTGCTCAGCGGTGTAGATATCTTCAA
>CAUZWB010000011.1:0-16712 GCA_963583525.1 Verrucomicrobiia bacterium
CTCCGGCAGGAATTTGCCCAACAAATCCAGCTCGTGCATCCGGCGCAAAATCCGCCCGACCGCGCCGGGGTGATTGAGGATTTCCAGAAACGTCTCGTGCACGTGCGGATCCTCGCGAAAGGCACGATCCACCAGCCAAACTTGTTGGCGAATGATTTGGGCGAGGTTCGGATGCAAGCGCAAGCTGTGGCGTTGCATCAGCAAAAACACGCGCATGAGCTTGCGCGGTTGATCGCGAAACACGCGGCGGTTGGCGGTATTGATCGCGCCATCCTCGATCGTAAACCCATCAATCACCTGTTCCTTGCGGCCACTCACCCAACGCCCGAGCGCCAGTTGCCACGCCGGCCGCGGCACGAGCGCGAGGCGTTGTTCGATCGCCCGCACGGTGAGATCGATGTGGCGCGCGTGCTTATAATAATCGCCCATAAACGCCTCCAAGCGCTTGGCGGGCGAGCGGTTTGTGTAGCCCAGCCGCCACGCCACCTTCGGCTGCACGGCTTTGGTGAGCACCTCCACCGGACGTTCCATCTGATAATGCAGCTCGTTGCGCGCGCGCAGCAGGAAAGAATACGCCGCCTCCAGCCGTTCCGCCTCGGCCTTGGTCACCACCTTGCGCGCCTCCAAATCCTCCATCATTCGGAACCCCTCGCGGAAGTGCATCATCCAATGCAGATTTTGATAATCGCGCAGGCCGCCGCAGCCGTTTTTGATATTCGGCTCCTGCATCGTCACCGCGTTGCCGTGTTTGGCGCGCCGCGCCGCTTGATCCTCCAGCCGCGCCGCGATGTAATCTTCCACGTGCGGTTTCACGCACTTGACTTGCACGGCGCGTTCCATTTTTTCAAACAACGATTCATCACCGGCCACGCGGCGCGATTCGATCAGCGCCGTTTTGCTTTGCATATCCTTGTTCGCCTCGTCCACGCAATCGCGCACCCGCCGCACCGAGTGGCCAATCTTCAAACCCACATCCCACAAAGTATACAGCACGGTGTTCGTGATGCTTTGCAAAAATTCCTCCGGCTGCGCCTTGGCCAGCAACCGATCGTCGCACAGAAAAAGAATATCGATGTCGCTCTGCGGATTCAGCTCCGCGCGGCCATAACCGCCGATGGCCACCACCGCGATGGCCGGTGGCGATTTGAATTTCCCCAACGGCGCCAGCCCGATCGCCGTGTCGAGCAAATGCCGGATGAGCGCGTCGATCACCGTCGCCCGCGCGCGGCACACCTCGCGCCCGAGACCACCGCCGCGATGCAGTTTCTTGAGCCGCGCCGCCTCGTCCTTGAGGAAACGCTTGTAACGCGCCAGCTCCGCCGCAGGTGTTTGGCCCTCCGCCAACACCAACCGCTCCGCCGCGTGCGCCTCCACTTCCTCAATCAACGTCAACACCGCGCGTGGTTACCCCAAAACCGGCCAAGCATACAGCCAAATAAGCCAAGCTTGCTCCGGACTAGCGCGCGGATTAACGTGCCGCGTGCATCCGGTTGCATTTACGATTGGCGGGTTGACGGTTCATTGGTACGGCATTTTGCTGGCCTCGGGCTTTATGCTGGGGCTGTGGACGGCTGGGCGGCGCGGGATGAAGATTGGCCTCAACGCGGAAGATCTCTCCAACCTCGTGCTCTGGATTTTCATCTGCGGCATCGCCGGCGCCAAGCTGCTGTACGTTATCAACGAAGGCGACACCGGCAAGCCGCTCAAAGAATTGCTCTTTCAACGCTCCGGCTTGGTGTTTCACGGCGCGCTCATTGGCGCGAGCCTTGCCATCATCATTTTCACGCGCGTGAAAAAAATGCCGGTGTGGGCCACCTTCGATGCCCTCGCGCCGAGCATCGCATTGGGGCACGCCTTCGGCCGGTTGGGCTGTTTTATGACCGGCTGTTGTTATGGCAAAACCTGCGCCTTGCCGTGGGCGGTGACGTTTCCCGATGGCCACCCCACCCATCCCGGTCACGTTCATCCCACGCAGATTTATGAATCGCTTTTGAACTTCGCACTCTTCGCGGGGCTGGCGTTGCTGTTTCGCAAACGCAAATTCGACGGGCAAATCTTTGCCGCATATTTACTCGCTTACGCAGTCATCCGATTTGGAATGGAATTTTTAAGGGACGACCCGCGCGGCAGCACGCTGGGCGGCTTGGCCCCGGGCCAAATCATCAGCATCGGCTTACTCGTCGCCGGCGGCATTTTGTGGGCCAAGCTGAAAGATCGTCCATTGAAAGAGGTATGAGCCGACGCGAGACACTGCGCGTCGAAGAATCGCAGCCCAAGGCGCGGCTGGACAAGTTTTTGCAGGAGCACTTCCCCGAAACCTCGCGCGGCACCTTCCAGCGCCTCATCGAAAACGGCGACGTGCGCGTGGACGACCAACCCACCAAGGCCACCCACCACCCGCGAGCGGGCGAAGCCATCACCATCGAATGGCCCGAACCAATCCCAGCCGATGCCTTGCCGGAGGACATCTCGCTGGAAATACTTTTTGAAGACGACCATTTGCTGGTGCTCAACAAATGCGCGGGCATCGTCGTGCATCCCGCCGCCGGTCACGCCAGCGGCACATTGGTGAATGCGTTGCTGCATCATTGCGGCGACCAACTCAGCAGCATCGGCGGCATCGGCGGCGTAGCGCGCCCGGGCATCGTCCATCGGCTGGACAAAGACACGAGCGGCTGCATCGTCGTGGCCAAGAACGATCCCGCACACCTCGCGCTCTCCGCGCAGTTCGCCGTCCGCACCACCACCAAAATTTACCACGCCCTCGTGTGCGGCCAACCTTCCAAACCAAAGTACACCGTGAAAGAACCGCTCGCGCGCCATCCAGTGCATCGCAAAAAAATCGCCATCACCCCCAACGGCCGCGAAGCGCACACGGATTTTCGTGTGCTCGAAACATTAAAAAAATCCACGCTGATTGAAGCCATCCTGCACACCGGCCGCACCCACCAAATCCGTGTGCACCTACAGCACCTCGGCTGCCCCGTGGTGGGCGATGCCGTCTATGGCGGCCGCCCCGCCCGCGCCTTCACCCAAGCCACCGGCTACACCGCCCCGCGCCAAATGCTCCACGCCTTCACGCTCGGCTTCGATCACCCCGCCAGCGGTGAGCGCCTCACGCTCGAAGCGCCATTACCGGAAGATTTCCAAAAAGCCCTAGACTTGCTGCGCTAATATAACGCAACGATTGGGAGGGCGAAGCTCCCGCTGAGCCGTGGTGTACGGAACGTGCACCACGGTTTTTAGGTCGGCTACGCCACCCTTCAGCTCGACAGGAACTTCGCCCTCCCAGTTTCGCCTCACCGTGAACTTCGCAAAAATGCGCAAAAATCCCTGTTTTTCTGCTTTTATTGGCCAACCGGCTGCGCTATCCTCCGTGCCCACTTATGGCGAAATTAACGGTTAACGACTTAGATTTGCAGGGAAAACGTGTGTTTACGCGAGTGGATTATAATGTGCCGATGGAGGAATCCGCCGGCACGATGATCATCAATGATGACACACGCATCCGCGCCACGCTGCCCACGCTGCGTCTGCTCATCGAAAAAGGCGCGCGCATCATTCTCGCCGCTCATCTCGGCCGACCGAAAGGTGAACGCGTGGCATCGATGAGCCTTCGACCGGTGGCTGATAAACTGGCCGAACTGATTGCCCAACCCGTGGCTTTCGCCGACGATTGCGTAGGCGATGCCGCCACTTCTGCGGTGAACAATTTGCCGGACGGCGAAATTCTGTTGCTGGAAAATGTCCGGTATCACACCTGCGAAGAAGCGAACAACTCGGACTTCGCCGAACAGCTTGCGGCCAATGCCGATGTATTTGTGAACGATGCCTTCGGCGCAGCGCATCGCGCACACGCGAGCACGGCGGGCATCGCGGAAATCATCGCTGCCCGCGGCGGTCAATGCGCGGCGGGGTTGTTGATGGAACGGGAATTGAAATTTCTGGGTGAGGAATTGGATTCACCGGACAAGCCGTTCGTGGTCATTCTCGGCGGCGCAAAGGTGTCGGACAAAATCAAGGTCATCGATCGCTTGATTGAAAAAGCAGACACCATTTTGATTGGCGGCGCGATGGCCTACACCTTCAAGCTCGCGCTCGGCAAGTCCGTAGGCGATTCGCTGGTGGAACCGGACAAGGTGGACATCGCCCAAGCCGCGCTGGACAAAGCCGCCGAACGCGACGTGGAATTTCTGTTGCCGTCTGATAATTTGATTTCGCAAATGAATGAAGGCAAGTGGGCCGATCCCGAGGTGAACCGCGCCGAAGACATTCCCGATGGCCGCGAAGGCGTGGACATCGGCCCCGCCACTGCCGCGCGCTACGCGGAGGCCATCACCGGCGCAAAGACAATTTTGTGGAATGGCCCGATGGGTATTTTTGAGGACGCGCGGTTTGCCAAAGGCACGATGGCTGTGGCTGTCGCCGTGGCGGGCGCCACGGGCGCGGGTGCTGTCAGCATCATCGGCGGGGGCGACAGCGTGAAGGCGTTGAACCAAAATGGGTTGGCCGGACAAGTCACTTTTATGAGCACCGGCGGCGGCGCGAGTCTTGAATTTCTCGAGGGCAACGAATTGCCCGGCGTGGCTGCACTCTCTGAAAAATAATTTTATCGAATGAACAAAGAACGCAAATTAATCGTTGCCGGAAACTGGAAGATGAACAAAACCGTGGCCGAAGCCACGGAACTGGTGGAGGGCCTCAAGCTCGAACTCGCCAATCAAACGGAAGTGGACGTGGTGCTGTGCCCGCCCTTCACCGCGTTGGACAGAGTCTCTGAGTCCATCCGCGAAACCCGAATCCGCCTCGGCGCGCAAAATATGAGCGAGCAAAATTACGGCGCGTTCACCGGCGAAATTGCCGCCGGGATGCTGCGCGAGTTGCTGGTGCACTTTGTGATTCTCGGCCATTCCGAGCGGCGCGCGATCCAAAAGGAAAGCGATGCGCTCGTAAACGCCAAAGCTAAAGCCGCGCTCGCGGCCGGCCTTAAGCCGATTGTTTGCGTGGGTGAAACGCTCGCCCAACGTGAGAGCAATCAAACAGAGGAAGTGGTCGGCGAACAAATTCGCGGCAGTCTTGCGGGATTGACGGATGACCAATTGCGCGACACCATCATCGCTTACGAGCCCGTGTGGGCGATCGGCACCGGCAAAACGGCCACCACCGAACAAGCCCAAGCCGCGCACGCGTTCATTCGCGGCCGGTTGCCCGCGAGCGTATCTGCCGAAGTGCGGATCCAATACGGCGGCAGCGTGAAACCCGACAACGCGCGCGAGCTAATGAGCCAACCCGACGTGGACGGCGCGCTCGTAGGTGGCGCATCATTGGAAGCAAAAAATTTTATTGAAATCATTACCAACACACTTAATTAAGGAAACCCAATGGAAATTCTAAACCTCGCCCTCACGATCATTTTATTTTTGATCAGCCTGTTTCTCATCCTGCTGGTGCTCGTGCAACTGCCCAAAAAAGATGCCGGCCTCGGCACTGCCTTTGGTGGCGGCACCACCGACGCCCTCTTCGGCGCCGGCGCGGGCAACGTACTCACCCAGCTTACCAAATATTGCACCATCCTGTTTCTCGTACTCTGCCTCGTGCTATCCATGATGAATAAACGCAAGGACGAAACAACCAGCACCGCGGAAACAGGCAACAACAAGGCCAACACAGAACAACCCAGCCAGCCGGGCAACGGATTAGGCGGTGCTCCATCCATCCCGCCGACACCGCCGGTCGGCCCAAACTTGCCCTCGACTTCCACCAACGAGCCTGCGCCTTCCACCCCCGAAACCACGCCAAAACCGGTGGAGGGTGAAGAAGACAAAAACTAGCGCATCAGATGCAGTTCAAAGTGCTGAGACTTGTTTGAAGCGGTAATCCCCTCAGCCGGCATCATGCCGACGAAATATTTATGCCACCCGCTGCTTGATGAATTCCACGCTGTCACGAGGAATAGCATCAATGAGGCGCTGGGTATAATCCTCGGCGGGATTAGCGTAGATGGATTCGGCGCGGCCTTGCTCCATAATTTTTCCGGCGCGCATCACGGCCATTGTATCAGCCATAAATTTGACGACGCTGAGATCGTGGCTGATGAAAATGTACGTGAGGTTCCGGCGGCTTTGGAGTTCCTTCAATAAATTCAAAACCTGCGCCTGCACGGAGACATCCATCGCGCTGACAGCTTCGTCGCACACGATGAATTCCGGCTCGAGCGACAGCGCACGCGCCACGCAAATGCGCTGGCGTTGGCCACCAGAAAATTCGTGCGGATAGCGACGCAAAAAGTGCGATTCCAAATTGACCTCTTCGAGTAAGGCAGCCGCTCGATCGCGGCGGTCACTGTGATTGCTGCCAATGCCGTGCACCGCCATCGGCTCGGTGAGGGCTTGTTCGATAGTGAGGCGCGGGTTGAGCGAGGAATACGGATCTTGAAAAACAATTTGCATTCGCTTGCGCAGTGGCAACATCGCGGCGGCATTGCGCCCGGCGATTTCCACGCCCATAAATTTTACACTGCCGCTGGTGGGCTCCACGAGATTGAGAATAGCGCGGCCGGTGGTGGTTTTGCCGCAACCGGATTCGCCCACGAGACCGAGCGTGCTGCCGCGCGGGACGGTGAAGCTGATGCCGTCCACCGCTTTCACGACGCCCTTTGGCCCGGAGAAAAACCCACTACGCTCTGGGAAATGCATTTGGAGATCGTTCACTTCGAGCAGCAAATCGGTTTCGTCGATTTCCGGCTCGTTGATTTTTTGCATCGCATCAATACGGGTAGCGGCATCGGGTTTTTCGCTCAGATCGATTTGGCCGGCCACTTCTGATTCATCGAGATAATCCGAAACAGTCGGCAAGATTTTGAAGGTCGATTCCAATCGCGGGCGGCAGGCGAGCAGGCCTTTGGTGTACGGATGTTGCGGGTTTTCAAAAATAGGCAGTACGTCGCCCTGCTCCACGATGTGGCCGTGGTACATTACCACCACGCGATCGGCCAGCTCAGCAATGACCCCGAGGTCGTGCGTAATGAAAATCACCGACACGCCGAGGTCGGTTTGCAATTCCTTGAGCAACCGCAGAATCTGAGCCTGCACAGTGACGTCCAGAGCGGTAGTCGGTTCATCGGCGATGAGCACTTCGGGATCAGTGATGAGCGCCATCGCGATCATCACGCGCTGGCGCATCCCGCCGGAAAACTCGTGCGGGTACGAATGCACGCGCTCGGCGGCGTCACTCATGCCGACTTTCTCGAGCATGTTGATGGCGCGTTTGAGCGCCTCCTTGCGATTGGCCTGCCCGTGAATCAGCAGCGGCTCGATGAGTTGCTCGGAAATCCGCAAGTACGGATTAAGTGAAGTCATCGGATCCTGAAAAATCATTGAGATGCGTTTGCCACGCAGCGACCGAAGCACCGCTTCATCAGCGGTGAGTAAATTGCTGTCATCAAACTTTGCCGTGCCACCCTCGATACGTCCGGGCGGTTGTGGCACCAGCCCCATTAACGTATGCACCGTCACCGATTTACCCGAGCCCGATTCGCCAACGATGCCGAGAATCTCGCCCTTCTCCAACGTGAACGAAATATCATCCACAGCCTTCACCACGCCATTGCGCGTGTGAAAGTAGGTTTTCAGATTTTCAACTTCAAGCAGTGCCATATCAGTCCTTCGATGATTTGGGATCGAGCGCATCGCGCAGTCCATCTCCAATAAAGTTCAGGCTAAAAAGTGTGAGCGAGAAAAATGCCGCCGGAAAAAGCAGCAACCACGGGTAATCCTCCATGCCCTCGGCGCCCTGTTTGATGAGCACGCCCCAGGAGGTGTCCGGCGCCTGCACGCCAAGCCCGAGGAAGCTGAGCACCGACTCGAGCAGCATCACCGCCGGCACGGTGAGAGTGGTATAAATAATCACCGGCCCGAGCAGGTTGGGCAGCAGATGGCGGAAAATGATCCGCGACCGGCCATAGCCGAGCGCCACGGCGGCCTCGACGAATTCCTGGTTTTTCAACGCCATCACCTGCGCGCGGACAATGCGCGACATGGTCAGCCATTCCACAAAGCCAATGGCGAAAAAGAGCAGCAGGAAGTTGCGACCGAACATGACCATCAGCAGCACCACGAAAATGAGAAAGGGCAACGCATACAGGACATCCACGATGCGCATCAAAAGCTGGTCCACGCGACCGCCAAAATAACCGGCCACCGCGCCCCAGATGACGCCGATGACCAACGACACCGCCGTGGCCATGAAGCCGACGGCCAGCGACACGCGGCCCCCGCGCAGCACGGCGGCGCAGAGGTCGCGGCCCAGCTTGTCAGTGCCCATCAGGTGGCGGGCGGGCTGTGTGGCGGCCGGTTCCAATGGAGTGTTGCAGACATAACAGTTTTCATCTGCGGAATAAAGATGCACGTAATCATGATTTGGGCAAACGAAGGGGTGCTTTTCCGATAAGGGCGGCCGCGCTTGAAAGGGCAAATCGATGCTCTCGTGATCGTATGGCAGCAGCGAGGGGCCCACGAAACTGAGCAGTGTAATCAACGAAAAAACGCACAAGCCAAACACGGCCATCTTGTTTTGAAACAAACGGCGCCGGGCGTCCTTCCAAAGGGAGGTGCCTTCGTCAAACTTAACATCAGCTAGGTGGTCGCGTTTCATTGGGTTCGGATGCGGGGGTTGAGCCAGGCTTGGAGAATGTCGACGATGAGGTTGAGCATCAGAATAAGCGTGGCGTAAAACAGCACGGTTCCGAGCACGAGGGTGTAATCGCGGTTAGTAGCCGCCTCGATGAAATGTCGGCCAAGGCCCGGGATTTGGAAGATGGTCTCAATGACAAACGAGCCGCTGATGATGCCGGCAAATGCGGGGCCGAGAAAGCTGACGGTGGGCAGCAACCCACCACGCAAGGCGTGCTTTACCACCACGCGCGTCTCGGAGAGGCCCTTGGCGCGGGCGGTCTTAATGAAATCCTGACTGAGCGTCTCGAGCATACCGCCGCGGGTGAGCCGAGCCACCATGGCGGCGTAGAAAAACCCCAACGTGCAGGACGGCAATACGCGGTCGCCGGGCCAGCCCTCGGGGAAAAAGCCTTCGGCGCCCCAAGCCGACCAGCCGGCCACGGGGAACCATTCCAGCCAGAGGCCAAAAACCAGTACCAGCAGCGGGCCCATCACGAAAGTGGGCAGGCAAATGCCTGCCATCGCGAACGACATGGGGGCGTAATCGAGAATGGTGTTTCGTTTCAATGCTGCGATGGCACCGGCAGTGATGCCCAACAATAGCGCGATCGCCATCGAGTAAAGGCCCAGCTCCAGGCTCTTGGGAAATGATTCGCGGATGATGTCGTTCACACTCTTGCCCTTGTGTTTGAAGGATGGGCCGAGATCGCCCTGCAACAAACCGGAGCGTTCCCGGCGAAACACCTCCACCTCGCGCACGCCGGAAGTGGCGTTTTGATCCAAGGGTCGGGTCAGCCATTGGCTGTCGCCCTGCACGGTCTTGACCACGCCGGTGGCCGTGACGCGGAGGGTGGCGTTCACGTCCTCGCGCCGGTATTCCTTTGTGTCTTCACCGGACGCGAAGGTCACCCGATGCTTGCCCACCTCCTTGGCCATTACGCCAAGATAAATGAGGTATTGTTTTCCAAGCGGCTGATCCAACCCGTAGTAGGCCTTGATGCGATCGCGCACTTCCTCGGTCATTTCCTTTTCATCGCTGAACGGATCGCCCGGCGCCATTCGCACCATATAAAATGTAATGGTGGCGATGACCCAGAGAACTGGGATAAAAAAAATCAGCCGCTTGAAAATATACCGGAACATTGCGGGCGGCTACTCGAGGTGAATGTATTTATAGGGATGATGATCAAGGATGTTCGGATACCAGCCGCGCACGTTGGTTTTCACGAGGGACAGGCTCACGTAAAAATAAATGGGGATGACCGGCATCTCGTCGAGCAGGATGGCCTCTGCCATCTGAAATTTCTCGAAGCGCGCCGTGGAATCGCTGCCCTGACCGGCTTCATTGATAAGCCGGTCGTAGCGGGCATTGGACCAGCCAGTTTGGTTGTTGCCGCCGCCAGTGAGCCACATATCGAGGAAGGTGTTGGGGTCATTGTAATCTCCAATCCATCCGGCGCGGGCCACGTCGTACTTAATCTTGCTGACGGTGTCCAAGTACACTTTCCATTCCTGATTAAATAACCCGATGTCAATGTTGAGGATTTCCTTCCACATTTGCTGGAGCGCCTCGGCAACTTGTTTGTGGGCCTCGCTGGTGTTGTAGTAAATATCGATCTTGGGGAAGCCCCGGCCATCGGGATAGCCCGCCTCGGCCAGCAACTGGCGCGCGCGAGCGGGGTCGAAGGCAAACTTGGCCTTCGACGTGTAGCCGGCAGTGTCAGGCGGGGTCATATAATAAGCGGGGATCTGACCGGCCTTCATCACGAAGCGGGTGATCTCATAGCGATTGATGGACATCGCCAGCGCCTGTCGCACGCGCTTGTCCTTCAGCGCCTTGTGTTTCACATTCACGCGATAAAAATAAGTGCCGAGATACGGATCCACGCGCAGCACCTCCGGTTCCTTTTTCTGGTAATGCTCGATACGAGTAAGTGGGATGGTCTGGGTGACGTGCAACTGACCGTCACGAAACATTTTCTCCTCCGTCTCGGCGCTGGTGATGGGCAGGAAATATATTTTCTCCAGCTGCACCATAGCCGCGTCCCAGTAGGTGGGGCTTTTCTCCACGAGAATGTGCTCGTTGAGCTTCCATTCCTTGAGGCGGAAGCTGCCGTTGCCCACGAAATTTTTTGGCTGGGTCCATTGGGAATCGCGCTGGGTCATGCCGCCAAACTTCTCGATGGTGGGCGGATGTACCGGATACCACGAGTAATGATTGATGAGCTGGAGAAAGTACGGCGTGGGCTCTTCCAGCGTGAGCACGAGCGTGCGGTCATTCACAGCCTTCACTCCCACCTTGGAAAAATCTTTTATTGTGCCCTCGTTGAACCCCTTGGCATTTTTCAGCACGTGCAGCATATAGCCGTACTTGGTGGCCATTTCGGGGGTGAGCATGCGCTCATACGAGTAGGCAAAGTCGCCCGCCTTCACCGCGTCGCCATTGGTCCATTTGGCGTTGGCACGAAAGTGGAAGGTGTACTCGCGGCCATCTTCGGAAACTTCCCAGCGCTCGGCCACGCCCGGCTCCGGAGCGAGGGTCTTGGGGTTTTCGCCCAGCAACCCTTCCAACAATGCGGCTAGAATGAAATGCTCCGGCACACCGGTGACGATTTGCGGATCTAGCCCTTCCGGCTCCGACCCATTGCCGAGCCGAAGCACCTGCTTGCCCTTTTCAATCGACTGACCTCCCCCCGAGCCGTTGTTGGTTTTATCCGCCTTGCCGCATCCCGCGCAAAGGACGGACAAGAAGAGCATTAGTTGAACAATCCGCATAGGGGAAAGGGTGCGTCACGGTTTAGGGCGGGGCAAGCCAGGATTATTACTGGCCGGGGCCGGGTTGGGGGCCCGGCGATGGCGGAGGTTTGGGCACCTCGGGAAGTTCGCCCTCGGCTAATCCAACGGCGGTACGCAGCATGGCTGCGCGCACTTCATTTTCTTCCAACAGAAAGGCGCGCATCCGTAGAATCCGAATGACTTCAAACGGAGGCAAGGAGACTCGTCCGCCTTTGGCATTGGCAAATCGCAGATTATAGCGGTCCACCACTTCTTTGGCCATTCCCAAGGCCTCGTCTGCCTCTTCCGCATCGCCTTCACCCAGCAAGGTAAAGTGGCGTATCAGTAAGCCGGTGAAGAGGGCCTGAGTTTTGTCAAAGTTGCCACGCTTCACGTCTTCCTTTAGCTTGTAACGAATAAACTCATCCAGATTTATCGTATCATTTTTAAAATCATAGCCGGGATAGATTCGGACTTTGTCCGGATATAATTTGGCGCAAACCGTAAGCCAATAGCGGGCTTCTTCCTCGCGATTGTAGTAATAGAACCAGTTGGCTGCGCGGCGCAAAAAATTGAAATGTGCCATTCCGAAAGTGCTGGAAATATTTTCACCGCGCGACTCCTGCGCCTGTGTTATCATTTCCTGATAAGCCTCGTGAGCTTTTGCGGTGATGTCTAAATTGGGAATGGTGCTCCAACTGGCGCTGATGTTCATCATGTTCCGTGTGGTGCCTCCGGAGCCGGTGACATTTTGAAATTCGTACTGATTGTCGACCGCATTCCAGTTCAACTTGCCGCGCTCAAAGGCGTACATCATGGATTGATAAATGATGCGCTCGAGCTTTCGCAACGCCTTCTCGCGGGATGGATTATGCGAGCAGCGTTTGAGGCCGAGGTGAGCCCAGTAAATGGAATGTGTTTCAGGAATCCGCCAGTCCAATGCATCCACGGTCTTGCCGTTGGGGAGCTTGGATCGGCCGTATTTTATGGCCACCGCTTTAATTTCGCGTGGATCCAGCCGATATTTTTTGCGCAACACTTTCACGCGCGCAACTACTTCCTCGTTGGGCGGGTCGATTAGCTCATCGAAGTTGGGGACGCCATTGGATCTGCGAGCGTCCTCGGGTGAGGCCCACAGTACCGCCGTCATGTTGTTCATCCATTGCCGTTTATATAAACGATGGTGATCATCCATGTTGTGCCCGACCTTGTGTTGGAAAATCCAGGCTAACTCATGGTAGATGATCGGCTCCTGGGGACAGTAACGGATGCCTTCATCACGTAATAACCGGATGCCCTCCTGCACATATAACCACCGGGTTTCGCCTTCGGGGTATTTCACCGAGATATTGTAAGCCATGTTCCAGGAACGGTTGGCCCACACGGTGGGGACATTGGGCTGAAGTTGGGAGACCCATTGGGAAAGCTGCATTTGTTCCTGATACCGTTTTTCCAGCTGGGCTTCATTTGCGCGCAGCCAAAGGTAGGAGGAGATGATTCCGCGAAACCCGCTCAACGCCTGAGTGGCAAGCACCAGCATGGGCGGGGCATTCTGCAACGGTTCGAGATAGTTATGACTCAGCTCGGCCCGTTGCTCATTCAGCCGGCTCTGAACAACAAACGTCAACGCCAGCAATACCACGATGAGCCCCGCCAAGGCGGGCTTGGGCAGGCTATCAACAGTATTGGCGCGGCGTGCGGTCATTCGGTGCTATCGGTTATTGCCAGTTGGCGGCGGGTTAAGATTAGCATCCCGAGCCCTGAAATCAAGAGGCCTGTTACGCCCCAAATATAACTGTAGGCACGGCCCAGTTGCCCCCAAGTGATGGCCCGGCCTTCGGTGAGATCTCCAATCGGTGAATAATCCTTCACTGGCGAGATCACTGCCACCATCACTTTAAATGAATTGATTGCAAAAATATCCACCACAGAAGTGTCGTGTACCCCATCGGTATAGGTTTGCATAATGGTTTTATCTTTCACCACGTCTTTCAGCAATCCCGTGCAAAATGAAATGAGGAGGATTCCCGTGCAGGCAAACACCGCCATGGAGAGGGACATAAAGCTTGCGGCCATGAGCCCCAGTGCGGCCAACGCGCCCAGCCAGGCAAACACCACGGCCAATGCGCGCAGGTAATTTTTGAAAAACCCGCCCTCATAATACATCACCTCCACGCCGCGCGGATTCAGCTCGCCGGTGGTTTCATCCAAAAAAGGCAATTTCAGCGCGGCCATATATTCCTGTCCCGGCTGTGGAGTTTCCGCATTCATCACATTCACATACAACTTACCATCCTCTCCAAAAACGCTGACCTCTTCGCGTTCTCCATCTTCGTTTAGGCGAAACCCATTGGCCACCATCGCCTCCTCGATTTGGGTGCGCGCAATATAGTTTCCTAGAATTTCGATGCCGGATTGCTCGAGAGAAGGCCCATACGACACCACGGTACGATATTGACGATCCCCCTTGAAATTCATGCGAGTATCCAACAGTTGAAACCTCAGAACCAACCCGCTGTCTTCGTTAAACCCTCCCCGTGGTTTTTGGAAGATAAACTGCCTCGCGGTTTCCGGCCGCATCACTTGGGAGCTGATCAGGTATCCCATTCGCACCTCATTTTGAATTTGCCGCTGAATATCAAACGGCAGCGATTGAGGGATCTCCACATTCTCAAATGCGCCTCCTTTATTTGCCCGGCGATCCTGCTCGGCCCGAGCCATCGCCTGAACCTCCATTAGGGCTTTGCCTATTTCCATTCGCTCATCATTTTCACGCTGCAGTTTCCTCCAATCTTTATACGAGCTGGAATTCATGCCATTCCCGCTCCGCTCCATTATTTTTACATCCACTAACTCCAGCGGGGCCCGAGCCACCAGCACTTGCGTTCGCAGTTCGCGCTCCGGCAAGCCCGCCAACAATTGCTTAAGCGCATCCATCGGCTGGAAAATTGGGTTTTGATTGTCGTCCAACTTTAATTGGCGTTTCTCTTCTTGAACCACAAACACCTCTCCAACTCGAACCCGGTTTTCCCTCAGTGCCTTGGTGACATCCTGTTTAATTTCACCATCAGTTCGATCTTTGAGCCGTTCATATTGGGAACTAGTTAGCACGCGCGCGCGGTATTCCACCATCGCGTACACCACCGTTCCAGCCAAGCCCAGCAGGAGGAGGTTCAGCCCCATAATGCCCAGCCATTTGCCCAGCCAGATTTGCCAGCGGGCGATGGGTTTGGTGGCCACCATCTGCATTTGGCAGCCGCCAATATCCGACGCCATACTGCCCACCGCCAGCCACAACGTGGAGAGCCCCAAAATGCCGGTGGTCATGCTCAAGGTGTAGGTGAGGATGATTTGCGCCATGCCCTTGGCCGAGCCGTCATCACGCAAGAGGGCCGGCAGACCGCCCACTGCGAGCAACAGCAGAATGCCCATCACCCAAATGAAACGAAGGCGAACGGCCGTTTTCCATGTAAGCATGGCGATGTGCCGAACGCGACAATCGAAAATGCCCCACGTGATGCCGCCGAAGATGACAAGCAGCAACAGGCCACTCAACGCAAAGCTGGTCCAGCTCATCAGAAAATTGTTTTCAATGGGGTTGAAGTCCATCGTGCAAAGCCGGCGGGGTTGAATCAATCGCCGCCGAGCAGACCGGAGAGTTTGTCATCGGCCTCGTCGAGGGATTGTGATTGTTTAGATTTTCCCGAATCCGGCTTGGCGGGCTCTTTCTTGGCCTCGTCACCGGCGAGGGAATCAAGTTTGGCGGTGTCCACTTTCGGCTTCTCCGGCACGGGCTCAGCCGGAGGGGTGGCGGATTTGGCGGTCTCCTTTTCGGCAAGCCGCTCAAGCATCTTGTCTGCCTGCGTGGGTAACGGTTCATCAGCTCGCAAAAATTCAGCCACCTCATTACCCGCCGTGGAGCCGGAGGTATCCTCGTCCTTCGCGATGGCATTTTCCACCACTTTCAGGAAAAAGCTTTCAAGGTTTTGAGTCGGGTTTTCCACGCGCACCTTTTCTTTAGCCACGTGTTTACCAATGACGTTCATAACTTCCTGCTGGGCATCCTCGGACAATGCAGGAAGCGTGAAGCGGATGGTGTCGCGTTCGGTCAGCAATTCCTCCAGAGTTCCGTACTGTTGAATTTTGCCGCCATAATAAATCACTGCGCGGTCGCACACATCCTCCACATCCGCGAGCAAATGGCTGGAAAGAATAACCGTCTTCCCCCGCGCCTTGAGATTGAGGATGAGATCCTTAATTTCCCGGCAACCCACGGGATCCAAACCACTGGTGGGCTCATCAAGAATCACGAGGTCGGGGTCATTGATCAACGCCTGGGCCAAGCCGATCCGGCGCTGCATGCCTTTGGAAAACTCACCCACCGTTCGCGTTTGCGTGGCGGTGAGCCCCACCATATCCAGCAATTGTTTTGATCGAATTTTTTTCTCTTTGGAATCCAGCGCAAACAAGCCGCCAAAAAAATCCAGCGTCTCAGTCGAATTCAAATACTTGTAAAGATACGATTCCTCCGGCAGATACCCAATCCGTTCTTTCGTTTTCACATCACGCGGACTTTGGCCAAAAATATCGATGAATCCTTTGGTGGGATTGAGCAGGCCGAGCATCATTTTGATGGTGGTGGATTTGCCCGAGCCATTCGGGCCAAGCAAGCCAAAAACCTCGCCGGTGCGCACCTCGAAGCTTACCCCATTCACCGCGCGCGCTTTGGGCCGCCCCCAGAAATCGCGGAACACTTTGACCAGATTGTCAACCCGCACGATCGCCTCACCTTCGGTCTCGCGCGATTCATCTTGTGTTTGTGTTTCAACCATAAGCCGGAATTTTATTAATCCGTCTCCACCGCCAATTTTGGCTCGGCCCCGATTTCGATCTCGGCCAGTTCTGAATCCTGAGCCTCGGGCCCGGATTCGGATTCGCGCCCTTCTTCAAACGGATCAAATTCTTCACCTTCACGAACCAGACGGGCACTATTGAACACCACGATCAATGAGCCGGCCACATTCAACATCGCCGCCTTCACCGGAGTGATGAAACTCAAGGTAGCCAGGACCAACCCGATGATGACAAACAGGATTCCAAAAATAAAATTCTGGTTAATCACGCTGCGCGTCATGCGGGAGAGATGCACTAAAAAGGGAAGACGCCGCAGATCATTATTCATCAGCGCGATGGTGGCACTTTGGATAGCAACATCGCTGCCGGCCGCGCCCATGGCGATACCGATATCGCCTGCCTTAAGCGCGG
>CAUZWB010000012.1:0-15452 GCA_963583525.1 Verrucomicrobiia bacterium
GCGGGCGAACCATACTTGCTGAAAGGGCAGCAAGAGCAACACGCCCATCAACAGCACGCCGCCCAAAAGCGACACGAGCACGCCGGCGTTGTGGGCGATTTTGGAGGCGAGAATCATCAGGCCCACGGGGATGAGTAACCATAGCACCGTGCCGGCAAAGCCGCGGGTGCCGAGCCAAAACAATTCGGGAAGGCGCAGACTGGCTGCGGTTTCCCAAACGGCATCTCGGGCGGTATTGAATTTATCGGGTGTGCCCAGCCAACGAAAAAACCGAATGGGTGCGGGCCAAAAAAAGTGTCGCAGTTTGCCGCCGCGAAGCAGTGCCCAAATGATGTGAAGGCAGGTCACTCCAGTGAGCATCCACAGCCCCACGCTCCAGCCGCCGACGCCATCCGGATTCACAATCACCGCCGAGTCGCGCAGCATCGCGAGATACCGCGCCGGCCAGAGCGCCAGCCAAATGCCAAGGACGATGCCGCCCAGTTGCCCGGCACGGCGCACGCCGATGAAGCCATCGCGCAGTCGGCCAGTGTGTGCGATAGTGCCGCTCACTCGCAGCAGATAGCCGAGGCTAATCAGGTTTGCGATCGGGATTACTGAGATCACCGCCAACCCACCGATCAAGCTCACCATCCCAAAGCACCAACCACAGAACGAGTAAATGCCACGGGCGAGCCGCCCCGGAATTGATCGCTTCGGCGCGCCGGTTGACGCCTCAATTTCCGGCGGCGAATCCTCCGGCGCAGGCACGAGTACGGGTGGCACCAGCAAAGGCGGCACTCCTTCATCTTGCTTCGGCGTGTTCATTGAGGTATATTCAGGGACGACAATGGCCCTCGAAAAGATAGCCTCACCCGCCTGGCAACGCAACCTGCTCTTCGCAGCGGTGTGTATCGTGGGAGCGGGCTGCGTGATTTCAAACCTGCTGAAGTCCGACACGATGACGCCGCCCAACCATCAGGCGAGCCGTTATGAAAAACCCGCGTTTCGGATGGCTGTGGATTGGGTGGATGAGGAGTTCGCCGCCGATTGGGAAAAGGCCGGACTAAAGCCCGCGCCGCGAGCGGATGACCTAACGTTGATCCGCCGCCTCTCGCTCGGGCTCACGGGCACCATTCCGTCACTTCAGGAAATTCGCGCGGTCGAGGCACAGCCGGAAGGCGAGCGGATCCAATGGTGGCTCAGCCATCTATTCGAGGATCGTCGCACGAGTGATTATCTCGCCGAACGATTTGCCCGCACATATGTCGGCGTAGAAAACGGCCCCTTTCTGATTTATCGCCGCCGCCGGTTTGTCAGTTGGCTGGCCGACGAAATTCACAACAACCAGAATTACGATAAAATTGTGCGCTCGCTCATCACTGCCGAAGGGCTTTGGACCAATAACCCGGAGGTCAATTTTGTCACCGTGACGGTCAACCAAAACGAAGACGAAAAAGGCCCCGACGAAGTGAAGCTCGCCGCGCGCGTGACGCGGGCGTTCCTTGGCGTGCGCATCGATTGCGTCCAATGCCACGACGATTATCTCGGCGAGGACTGGCTGCAAGAGGATTTCCACCAACTCGCCTCCTTCTTCGGCGGCACTGATATGGCCATCTCCGGCATCCGCGAGACCGGCAAGAAATACGAATTCAAATACCGCGGCAAACGCGAGCCCGCAAACGTGCCGGCGATCGTCCCGTTCCAACCCGAGCTACTCCCCGCAGACGGACGGCCACGCCAACGCCTCGCCCGTTGGGTCACCCATTCCGAAAACCGCGCCTTCGCCCGTACCACTGTCAATCGCGTTTGGGCGCTCATGTTTGGCCGCCCATTAATGGAGCCAGTCGATGAAATCCCACTGACGAACACGAAAGAAAATCCTTATCCACCCGGACTCGAGACACTCACCGATGATTTCATCAACCACAAATATGATCTCCGCCGACTCATTCGCGTCATCGCCGCCACTCGCGTATTCAGCCTCGACAGCAAATCGGCCGCCAACCAACCGCCGCCCACCTTGAAGCAAGAGCAACACTGGGCGGCCTTCGCAATCACACGTCAGCGCCCCGAGCAAGTTGCCGGCAGCATCCTCCAGGCCGCCTCACTCACCGCCATCGATGCCGATTCACATATCATATTCCAACTCAGCCGAACGTTTCAACAAAGCGATTTCATCAAACGCTACGGCGATATTGGCGAGGATGAATTTTTTATGCAGGGCGGAACCATCCCGCAGCGGTTGCTGATGATGAACGGAAATATGGTTCACGAACGCATCAAAAACGATTTGATTGCCAACGCCGCCGGGCAGATTCTGGCCACGGGCGACACCGCCGCAAGAATCGTCGAAGCCACCTATCTCGCCGTGCTCACCCGCCGGCCCAGCCCGGCAGAAGCCAATTACTTTGTCAGCGCGCTCGCAAAAAAAGATTCCCTGAGCCGCAAGGCAAAACAGGAAGACCTTTACTGGGCACTCATCAACTCCACCGAGTTTTCTTGGAACCACTGAAATGATTCAAATGAAACACTCCTCCAATCCCTTCAGCCCGTGCAATTCAGATAACCACATCTCGCGTCGCACCATGCTCCAAGCCACCGGCCTCGGCGGGCTTGCGTGGCTCACACCCGTGGCGCATTTGCTTGGGCGCGCCCAAGAAAAAGCGCCCACCCACGCGCCCGCCAAATCTATCATCATGCTATGGATGGCTGGCGGCCCAAGCCAGTTGGAAACCTTTGACCCGCACGAGGGAAAAAAAATCGCCGGCGACACCCGCGCCATCGACACCTCCGTCAAAGGCGTGAAACTCGCCCACGGTCTCCCCCAAGTCGCCGAAGTGATGGACGAGCTGACCCTCGTCCGCTCGATGATCAGCAAAGAAGGCGACCACGAACGCGGCGCCTACAATGTCAAAACCGGTTACCGTCCCGATCCCACTCTCGTGCACCCATCCATCGGCGCCGTCCTCTGTCATCAGTTGCCCGAAGGCAAAGTGGACATTCCGCGGCACATCTCAATCCTGCCCGGCCAATGGCCCGCGCGCGGCGGCTACCTCGGTGCGCAGTACGACGCCTTTCAGGTTTACAACACCAACGGCCGTGCCGGAAACATCACCGCCCGCGTGAACCCCAAGCGCATAGACAACCGCCTCACCGCGCTGAACGCCATCGAGCAATCTTTCGCCCGCGGCCGCCGGGCGGAACTCGATTCCAAAACCACCCTCCACAACGCCACCATCCAAAAAGCACTGCGCATGATGAATTCTGATCAGCTCAGTGCCTTCGATGTCACTCTGGCTCCCGCCAAAACCCGCGCCGCCTTTGGCGATACCCAATTCGGCCGGGGCTGCCTCGCCGCCATCCAACTCATCGGCGCCGGCGTCCGCTGCGTTGAAGTCACCCTCAATGGCTGGGACACCCACGCCAATAACCACGAAGCCCACGTCTCGCAAAACGCCATTCTCGATCCCGCCTTCGCCTCGGTCATCCGCGAACTGCGCACGCGCAAACTCCTCGACCAAACCATCGTCATCTGCGCCGGCGAATTTGGCCGCACCCCCAAAATTAATCCCGCCAACGGCCGCGACCACTGGCCGACCGGCTTCTCCCTCGCCCTCGCCGGCGGCAGCTTCCGCGCCGGCCACGTCCACGGTGCCACCCACCCCGACGGCGAAAAACTAAAAGCCACCGACAAAGACGCCATCCGAGTCGCAGACATCCACACCACCGTCCAACACGCCCTCGGCATCGAATACGAAAAAGAAATGATGACCCCCATCGGCCGCCCCATGGCCCTCAGCGACGGTCGGGTCATCAAATCTCTGTTAAAAAATCTTTAATTCCCATCAACAACAAAAAATGAAATTGGACTACTCTTGATTGTCGACGTCCACAGTCACACATGGCGGCATCCGGAGGATTTCACCGCCGACCACTGCGAGCAGGCGAAAAAGGCGCGTGGCGATATCGAGGTGAATCTCTCCGTGCGCTTCGAGGATTACGCAGCGGCTTGCCCCGCGAATGAGGACGTCCACACGATCGTCTTCGGCGGCAAAGCACGGCTCAGCGGAATTTGGGTGGACGACCAATACGTGGCGGATTACGCCGCCGCGCGGCCGGACAAGCTCATCGGGTTTCTTTCACTCGACCCCACGCAGGATGGCTGGCAGGACGAGCTCCGCCACGGCCACCAAACCCTCGGCTTGCGCGGCATCAAGCTGCTCTCGATGTACGCCGGCTTCCGGCCGGATGACGCGTTGCTCGATCCGCTTTGGGAATACGCCACCGACAACGCGCTGCCGGTGCTCCTGCACACGGGCACCACGTTTATCAGCCAAGCGCCGCTGGAGTGCACCCTGCCACGCCACCTCGACGTCGTCGCCACGCGCTTCCCCAAAGCAAAAATCATCATGGCCCACCTCGGGCATCCATACGAAGGCGAGTGCATCGTCGTTGCCCGCAAGCACCCCAATGTTTATGCCGACATCAGCGCGCTTTATTATCGCCCCTTCCAGCTCTATCAAAGCCTGATGCTCGTGCAGGAATACGGCGTATGGCACAAAATCCTGTTCGGCACCGACTATCCCTACACCACCGTCAACGACACCATCGAAGGATTATTAGGCCTCAACAACATGCTCGAAGGCAGCGCCCTTCCCCGCCTAAATAAATCTGAAATCGAAAAGATGATCCACCGCGATACCCTGCCCCTGTTGGGGCTTGCCTGAACTAATAATTCCCCAATCCAAGTGATTGGGGTTTACTCATCCCCCGTGCCACTATGGGGTTGCGTCTTTTGGGCTTAGGCGCATACTTCCATTGTTCTTCCAAACCACAGATTACGATGAAAAAAATTCTCATTCCCCTTTCGTGTTCACTCCTCGCAATCTTCACCACCCCAGCTGCCGAACAGGCGGGGGAAAAGGGGCTAGCGCCGACCCGCGGCATTGCAGTGGTCACCGGCGTGGATGAACGCGCGATGACGCACTATGTCCTTGGGCTAGCGCGAGGCAGCGCGTACACGATTTATTTTCAGTCGCCCGCTGACGCCACGGTGCTGGCCGTGCGCAAGGCGGCGGATGGCGCGGGGTTGCTGGGGCAGCGCGTGTTTGTGGAACAAAGCGGGCTGGACCGGATTTGCCTCGGCGACAACATGGCGGATTTTGCCTTTGTGCGCGGAGTTAAAGAAAAGGAAGTACTGCGCGTTCTGCGGCCCGGCGCGGTGGCGACGATCGGCGGCCGACCTATCACCAAGCCCGCCTCCAAGGAAACTGACGCGTGGAGCCATCCGTTTCACGGGCCGGATAATAACCCGCAGTCCACCGACGCCGTGGCGCGCGCGCCGTATCTCACGCAGTTTATTCAAGCACCGAAATTCAGCCCGATGCCGCAAATCACTGTAGCCGCCGGCGGGCGCGTGTACCGGGCGTTCGGCCACATCGCGCACAAGGCGAACCAAAACGAAATGCTCAACACCCTCATTTGCGCCAGCGCGCACAACGGCATCATTCATTGGAAACGCAAACTAACGCCGGGCTTTATGATCCACCGCAACACGATGGTGGCCACGGCGGACGCGTTGTATATGGCAGATAACGAATCGTGCAAAATCATCGATGCAAAAACCGGCGAAGTGCGCGATGAGATTGTCATCCCCAAGGGCATCGGCGACGGGCCGACGTGGAAATGGATGGCGATGGTCGATGGCACGCTGTACGCGTTGGTGGGTTCCAGGGAAATTTCTGTAAAGACCGTCCCCTCCGGCAAACCCGGCCTCGGGCATTGGCCGTGGGGAATGTGGGAAGGGCACGATTACAAAAACCCAAAAACCAATTTTGGTTATGGCCGCACATTCGTGGCGATCGATCTGAATACCAAAAAAATCAAGTGGCAGCATTCGGAAAAAGAATTCATCGACGCGCGCGGCGTGTGTCTGCGCGACGGGAAGATTTATTTTTACAGCCCCAAAAAATTCCTCGCCGCAATCAGCACACAGGGCAAACCGGCTTGGCGCAACTCGGACAAAGATTTGCTCGAGGCCATCGCGCCCCACGCGCGCGCGCAACATTATATCACCGGCTACGCGACGACCGCGTACATCAAGTGCACGAAGGACGAGATTTTCTTTTCCGGCCCCACACGGCCAAATCTGGTATCCGCCTCCACGAAAAATGGCCAATTGCTTTGGCACAAGAAAGGCGGCGGCAATGTGCAACTCGTGCTGCGCGAGGAAGGAATCTTCGCCGCGGGCGCGCAGCGCAGCAACGGCGGAATGATTCTCGAATACAAAACCGGCAAAGTGAAAAGCGAGATGCCGTGGCGCCGCGCCTGCACCCGCGCAACCGGCAGCATCGATAGTGTTTTCTTCCGCGCCAGCGGCGGCACGGTGCGGATGGATGTGGCGAGCAACACCGCCCAACACATCGCGCCGATGCGGCCACCGTGCCAGGACGGCGTCATCATTTCCGACGGCAATCTTTTCTGGGGCCCGTGGATGTGCGGCTGCCAACTTTCGTTGTACGGCCACATCAGCCTCACCGCCGCCGGCAATCAACTCGCCAGCCCCGGCGAAGCCCGTCCGCAGTTTGAAGCCAGCAAAGGCGACCCAAAAAACGTCCGCCCACTCGCCGCCCACAAAAATGACTGGGCCGTTTACCAAGGCAATAACCGCCGCACGTCCACGACCGCGTTGCCTTTACCCACCAAGTTGAAGGAGCGATGGAAATTTCTCGCCCCCACCGCCGCTTTACCCACCGCGCCAGTCACCGCGGGCGGGATGACCTTCATCGCCAATCGCAGCGGCGTGATTCGCGCGATGAATTCCAATGGCAAAGTGATGTGGGAAACGTTCACCGGCGGCGCGATTTATTTCCCGCCAGCGGTCGCTCAAAACCGCGTGTATTCCGGCAGCGCGGATGGCCGTGTGTATTGCCACGAAGCCGCCACGGGGCGGAAGTTGTGGAGCTATCGCGTGGCGCCCACGGAGCGATGGATTGCGGTGTTCGGCAAACTCATTTCCACTTGGCCAGTCGCCGGCGGTGTGCTGGTGGAAAACGGAACGGTGTACGCCTCGGCCGGCATCGCGCATTACGACGGCACGCATGTGGTGGCGCTCGACGCCATCACCGGCAATCTCAAGTGGCACAACGACAGCAGCGGGTCGCTCAACAAAAAAGTGAACAGCGGCGTGAGTATGCAGGGCAGTTTGTTTATGGAAAACGGCAAGCTCTGTTTCCTCGGCGGCGGCGTGCAGGAAGTGGCGCAGTTCAACCTCGAAGATGGCAAGTGCGTGAACAAGCCCGTCGAGAATCCGCAATCCGGATATCGCACGGCGTTTTATCCGTACTACCCCGAGTACGGAAACTACGTGTCACTCGCGCACACACTGGCCGATGGCCGCGAGCTGGTTTTTGATGCCAGCTACGAGGGCAATAAATTCAACTACCTCCACGCACTGGCCGCGCTGCCTCCCGGCGCGCCGAAGCTCACCAAAGAACGCGCCCGCTGGAATGCCCGTCGTGGCGCGCCCCAACGCAAAGTGCTGTGGCGCGACGCCCGCGGCCGCCGCTTCGCCGGATTCATCGCCGGCAAAACCCGCCTCCTCGGCGTTGGCGATGAAGGCGCGGACAAGGAACCATTCATTACCCTCATCAACCTCAAAACCGGCAATGACGAATGGACCGCGAAACTCCCCGCCCAACCGATCAAAGGCGGTGCGAGCATCGACAGCGCCGGGAGGATTTTGGTGACGTTAGTGGATGGACGGGTGATGTGCTTTGAAAATGCAAAATAACCTAGGCCAAAATCTCTTTCACCACCCGTGTGGGATGCGTGTGCGTGAGGCGCTCGTGCAAGCCGTTGCGGTCGAAGAATAGTTTTTCGTGGTTCATGCCGAGCTGGTGGAGGATGGTGGCATGCCAATCCTGAATGCTCACACGATCTTTCACCGCGCCGTAACCGATGTCGTCGGTTTCGCCGTACACAGTGCCGCCTTTCACACCGCCGCCGGCCATCCAGTTGGTAAACCCGCTCGGGCCGTGGTCACGACCGGCCTTGGCGTAGTCGCCCTGCGCCATTGGCAGCCGGCCGAATTCGCCGCCCCACAGCACTAGCACGTCATCAAGCAAACCGCGCTGGCGGAGGTCACGCAGGAGCGCAGCGGTGGGGAGGTCGGATTGTTTGCAGGCGGCGGGCAGTGAGGTTTTCAGGTTGGCGTGGTTGTCCCACATTTGGCCTTTTGGATAAATCTGAACGAACCGCACACCGCGCTCGACGAGGCGGCGCGCCATCAGGCAGCGTTTGCCAAAGTTGTCGGTTTCTTTTTTGCCAATGCCGTACAGCGCGCGTGTGGCCTCGGTTTCTCGCGAAACGTCCAGCACCTCGGTGGCTTCCACCTGCATGCGCGCGGCCATTTGATAATTGGCAATGCGCGAGTCGAGCACGGGCTGGTTGGGGCGGCGCGCCTTATGAATGCGGTCGAGTGCGTTGATGAGATTGCGCTTGGCGGCGGTGACGCCGGCGGGCTCGTCGAAGTCCGCCTTGAGGTGCAGCATCGGCGTGCCTTCGCTCCTGATGGACGTGCCCTGAAACAACGGCGGCAAATATCCGCTCATCCAGTTTTCCACGCCATTGACCGGCAAACGGTTTTGCGGGTCGGCCAGCACCACGTAGGCCGGCAGATTTTGGCTCACACTGCCGAGGCCGTACGTAACCCACGCGCCCAAGGTCGGGTGGCCGGGAAAGGTCTCGCCGCTCTGCCACTTGTAACAGGCCGGCTCGTGGTTTTCGTGAACGTTAAACATTGAGCGGATGACGGCGATGTGATCCATCTCCTTGGCCGTTTCCGGCAGCAACTCGCTCACCCACGCGCCGCCTTGGCCGTGCTGCGCAAACTTCCAGTGGCTGCGCATGAGCTGGCCCTTCATGCTGCGCCCGGCAGGCGCGACTTTGGTAAATTCCTCCGGGGCTTCCTTGCCGTGAAACTTTTCCAACGCCGGCTTGGGGTCAAACAAATCCACCTGCGATGGACCGCCCTGCATACAAAACTGAATCACCGCCTTGGCCTTGGGCGCGAAGTGCGGTTGGCGCGGCTGCGTGTCTATGGGCAGCGCAGCTTGGTGATGCGGCCCCGCTCCGTACAAGTCGCGCGCCAGCAACGACGCCAGCGCCGTGCCGTACAGGCCATCGCCCACGCGGTCAAAAAACTGTCGTCGATTGATTTCGTTCGGGTTCATTTTAATCAATGTACAAAAACGCTGCCGAATTAAACAGCGCGTGGCAGACTACGGCGAGTGCCTTGTTGCGTTGACCGGTTTGCTTGGTAGCGGTGAATTCGCGTTCCAGCTCATTCATCGCCACGGTGGTGCGAGCCAATTCCTCTTTCGAAGGCGACCGGTTTACAATCTTACGGTAGGCCAGCCGAATGACCGGCTCGATGCCCTTGGCTTCCTTTTGAATCTCCGCGGCCAGCTTGCGCGAAAGGTCGTGCACTACTTTGTCGTGCAACAAAAACAGCGGCTGCTGCACCACGGTTGAGTTGATGCGCGTGACGCAGTTGGGATTCATCGCCGGCAAATCGAAGGTCTCGAGCAGGGTCATCATGTGCTTGCGGCGTTGGCGGATGTAAATGCTGCGCCGCCAGCCGCCTTCGCCCGGCTTGCCGGTCACGTAACCACCCTCGCGCACCTGCACATCATCCGGCTTGCCGCCAAGGCGCGGGTTCAAACGGCCAGTGATGGCGAGCAATCCGTCGTGCAGTTCCTCGGCATCGAGCCGGCGCATCGGCATGCGGGAGTAGGACGGGGTGAAGTTTGAGGGCTGAGCGTTGAGGGACGATTGGCGGTAAGCGGTACTGGTGCAAATGAGGCGGTGGAGGTGTTTGGTGCTCCATTTGTTTTTGGTCAATTCCACTGCTAGCCAGTCGAGTAGCTCGGGGTGAGTTGGCGGCGTGCCGAGTTTGCCGAAGTTGTCGAGGCTGCTGACGATGCCTCGGCCGAAGTGGTGTTTCCAAACGCGATTCACCCACACCCGCGCGGTGAGCGGATGATCCGGCTGCGTGAGCCAACGGGCAAGGGCGAGACGATTACCGGTCTTGTTTTTGCCGGTGGCCCGAGCGGGCTGAAAGGGTTTGCTGGAGAAGATTTGCGGCAAATCCGGCTGCACGAGCGGGCCGGGACTACCGGGATTGCCGCGCAGATTGACGTAGGTGGGCGATGCCTCGCCGCGATCCCATAGCGCGCGGATAAGCGGCTGTTCGTTTTTCTTGGCCTTTAGCTCATCGGTTTTCTTTTTCAGCTCGGTCTTTTTCTTTTTGTCTTTCTCGGCCTTGCGTTGTTTTTCCAGCGACATGATTTCAGCGTCGAGCTTGGTGTTGCGCTCCTCCATTGCCTTGCGCTCATCCGGCAACATCACCTCGAGATGCCGGCGAGTGCTGCCGGCCCATTGATTGCGGAAGGGCTGAGGTGTGAGCCAGTTGTACTCGTCATAAGCGGCCTTGAAAATGGCGGCGAAAGAATAGTAATCGCGCTGGCTGATGGGATCGTACTTGTGATCGTGGCATCGCGCGCATTTCATGGTGAGCCCCATCACGCCACCGGCGAGGATTTGCAATTCGTCGCCGATGACCTCGAGGCGATCCTCGACGCGGTTGACGGGATTAGCGCTAGTACCGTCGGGCGCCATGCGGAGGAAACCGGTGGCGACCAGTTTCTCGATGATGTTGGCATCGATCGCGTCGGGATTGGAAAAATCCACCAACTCATCGCCGGCGATTTGTTCCACCAGAAAATCATTGTATGGCTTGTCAGCATTGAAGGCGTTGATGACGTAATCGCGGTACTTCCAGGCATGGTCGCGAATCATGTCCGCGTTGCGTTTGCCTTCGGAATCTGAATAGCCCGCTAGATCCAGCCAATGCCGCCCCCAACGCACCCCGTATGCGGGCGAAGCCAGCAGCCGCTCAACAACCTTTTCAAAGGCCGTAAGGCTTCTGTCTTTCTCGAACGCCACCATTTCCGCGGGTGTGGGCGGAAGGCCAGTGAGGTCGAAGGTGACTCGGCGCAGCAACGTGAGTTTCGATGCCTCGGGCGAATATTCCAGTTTGTTCGCCACTAGTTTTCTCAGCAAAAACGTATCGATGGGATTTCGGATTTGCGATTGCCATTTGGCTATTTGTGGGATGGCCGGTCGCTTGGGCGGCTGGAAAGCCCAGTGCTCACGGGCTTCAGAATTGATCGTAATGGGCTTGAGGACTTGTTTGATTTCCGGTGCACCGGCGGCGATCCAGTCGCGCAGGATATGCAACTCGCGCGGCGCCATCCGCTCGATGCCTGCCATGCTGATGTTTTTGTCCGGCGGACATTGGCGGGCGACGATGCGCTTGATCATCGCGCTCTCATTTGGCTTGCCCGAAACGAACGCCTTGCCATTGAGCATGGCGAATTTAGTGCGAAGATCCAACCCGCCCTCGCGAGCGTCCTGCCCATGGCACATCACACACCGCCGCAGCAACACTGGAATGGCGTCATGCTGCGAAACCTTGGGCGCGCCGGTTGCGGAAAAGGACAGTAATACAACCGGTAGCCAATGATGAATTCGCAAATGCATGCTGAAATAATTCTCCTGTTAGAAGCCCTTTACGGCAAGGGTATTCGACAATGTATCGTCTTGAGAATCAGGACAAACTGGTCGGTGCCTTTACGGTTGGCTCGGATTCATCGTCGGCAAAACCCTTCATCACCCTCATCAACCTCAAAACCGGCAATGACGAATGGGCCGCGAAACTCCCCGCCCAACCGATCAAAGGCGGCGCGAGCATCGACAGCGCCGGGAGAATTTTGGTGACGTAGGTGGATGGACGGGTGATGTGTTTTGAAAGTCCCAAGGCCCAATGACCAAATTCCTAGGAATGACAAAATCTCAAATCCAAAATGAGTGCGGTATTTTCGCTTTTTCCCTTTGGGAATTGATGATTGGGATTTCCTTGGGGGTTTGGAAATTGGTCATTAGGATTTCCTTCCATTCAGGATGCACTAATCGTCGGCACGTCCTCGGGCGGGTTTTCGGGCGCGCCACTCCAAGCCCATTTAGCAGCGGTGCCGAGGATGAGGAGAGCGGCGGCGACGATGATGAGCAGACTTCCCCAGCGGACTTGGAGGCCGGATTTTTCAGGGTTGAGCACGGGCTGGAATTTGCGGCGACTGGGGGGGCTGACGAGTAGCCAGCCGCTGACGGTTTTGCGGTTTTCGGTGAGGCAATTACCGAGGGCAAACAAGCCCGCCAAGATGGCCAGAACGGGCCAGAAATTTCCCCGCCAAACAAACAGATCGCAAATGATGGCGACGACTGATGGGAAAAATAAAATCTCAACCCAATGGCGTAGTAAACGCGGGAGGCTTCGCAGCGCCGCCAGCGCCACGGTGACGCCGAGGCCGGTAAGGGGGGCGACCCACCAGAGGTGTAGCCAATGGATTTGCCAAAGATGCATCACGCACGCGGCGGCGAACAGCGTGGCGGCGGTGAGCAGCGGTAGGTTGTAAAAGGGCAGCGCGCGGAATTGGCCGGGGCGCGTGCGGGGCAACGGCTTGATGTCTTTTTCCTTGGGGATGAGCTTCGCGCCATTCCAAAAAAGCGCCACCACCATTCCAATGCCCAACGACCACTTGAGCCAAAGATCCCACCACTCGCGAATCGGTTCGACGAGTGATACAGAAATCACAGCTCCGAAAATTAAACCCATCAGGATGACGTGCCAGATTTTGCGCAAGGCAAAACGCATCGCGGCTGAGCTTGCGGCGGCGGGTTTCACCTCGCGGTCCAGCGCGGGCATGAGGTTGACCCCCGCCGCGCCCAGCATCATCACGAGCCCGCCGGCCAAGCCCATTCCGGCGAGCGCCCACGGCACGGCGGACAATGCGGAGTAACCGATTATTTCTCCACCGGACAGACCAAATTCAAAACGCGTGGCGCCCCAAATCAACATCGCCGAGCCGGTGGCGACGGCTACGAGCACGAAGCCGCCTTGGGCGGCGAGGAAATGGCGGAAGCCGTGCCAGAAATCGATGTAGCCGATTTTGGCGGCGGCTTGTTTGGCTTCGGGCGTTGGGAAAAATGAATCCTCCACGCGGCGCATTTGCAAACCGCCAAGGCCGAGCGCACAGCCGATGGAGAACACGACCATCAAACGCCCAGTGAATCCGTCGGCGGGTTTGAAGGGGGTGACGGATTCGCCCGTCGGCTCGGAAGGTTGCGGAGGCGTGACCGGCGGCTTCGGCGTAATGGGCGGCGCAATCGGCGGCGTGATGACTTTGGGCGGTGTAGTGCCTTTGGCGATTTCCTTGGGCTTGGGATCCGTGCCTCCGGATTGGGTAAAGGCAGCGATCCACAGGCCGAGGACGACCAGCGTCGCCACGCCGAGGCCAGTGCCGATGACGATCTTTTTGTGATGTTTGATCCAATCCCAAATGGAGGCGGTTTGGGTGGCAGCGGGGGCAATGGTTTTGCGCTCGCGTTTGATGACGAAGACGAAGCTGGTGATGAGCACCAACAAACCGAGGACGAAGAGCCAGCCAACCGCGCCCGCGGGCGTGCCGGAGTGGGTGGCCTCGCGCGCGATGAGCACGATGCCCATCGTGAAAGAGAGCAGCGCGGAAGCGATAGCGGTGAGGAAGAATGGCCGCGCCTTTACCCACGCCCACGCGGCGGAGGGTTCGGTGGAGACTTTGGGTTGGGGCTGCGGCTCGGGCTGTACGATGGCGGGCTCGGCCACCACGGGTTCTTCCACGACGGGCTGGTGGTTCTTTTGCAACTGCGCCTCGAGAGCGGCGCGGAGTTGATCGAGATCCACCGAGCCATCGGTCGGCAAACGCAGCCGCAACTTCACGCCGCCTGCGCCCCTCGCTTTGGAAGGGCGTACGGTGTCTCGTGATTGATGTCGGGGTTTGGCCACGGGTTAACTGAAATTACGCCAGAGTTTGTCGAACATTCGGGTGAAGGCTTTGAGCAATTCAGCATCGCCGGTGATGAGAAAATTCTCGTCGTTGTGCAGCGAGGCGGAGCGGGTCCAATTGTAACTGCCGGTGAGCAATTGGGTTTTATCGAAGATGGCGAATTTGTGATGCATGTGATGTTGGGACCGATCCATGCGCACGGCGATGCCGGCGCGCTCGAGGCGTTCGATGTCCGAGCCGGCGTCCATCGATTTATCATCATCGCTGATGACGCGGATCTGCACGCGGCGGCGATGAGCTTTTTCGATGGCGTCGACAATGCGGTTGTCGGTGATGGTGAACACGCAAATATCCACCGAGGCGCGCGCTTGCGCAAAGCAATCGATGATCTTGCCCGCGCAATTATCGTCGGGGCTGAAGAATGCGGCTGCCGCCCTAGCCTTGCCGGTGTTGGGGAGGTTCTCGGCTGGGTGCAGAGTTTTTACCGTATTTTCCAGCCACTCCAAAACCTGATGACGCTGACCGGCATCGGCACTGGCGAGGGATTCTCGCGCAGCATCGAAGGCCATGCTGCGGTAAAGGGCGCGACGTTGCTCGTTGCCGTTGATGGAATCAGTGAGCGCGCGGATCTCGCTGCGTTCACTGCGTGAGAGCTGGAAATCCTCCAGCGTCGATTGGAAAAGGGCTTTGACCTCGTGATCTTTCATAGTAAAAACGTGCCCCGTTTTATTAAATCGGGGCATTTGGCGCTGGGATGTGCACTTTACCGCGTGGGGCCGAATTCGCCAACGAAAAAGGTTTCCTGAAAGGGTTTTTTTTTGTAGAATATTGTCACCCACGCGACAACTAAACCGTCAATCTAAAGGCAAAACTATGGCCAAGTTTATCAAGAACCTAAAATCAAAAGTCGAACACTACAAAACCAAGGCGGAGGAAATCCGCGCGATGGTCGAGGAGGGCGCGGAGACCATTCGCGACATCCGCGCCGACGTGGAAAGCACGGTGGACGATTTGAAAGCGGACAGCGAAGAAAAGATGATGGAAAGTCTGGAAAAAATCCAGAACGCCGAGCGGGTTTTCAAAGAGGCCGGCTACAAACTTCAAGCCATTCGGCTGGAGATGGGGTTCAACCCGAAGGTGGTTTCGGTGCTGCGGCGCGAATCGGGAATCAACGCGCGCAAACAGGAACGCCTTCTCCAACAGCACGCGGACAATAAACTGTTGAGCAGTATGCTGAAGTCGCTTTTCAAAGCCGAGGCGCTGGAGGACAAGGTGCATCTGCGACGGTTGACCTTTCACGAGGTTCAAATCGAGGTGGGCGTGGTGCCGGCGGTGCACGTGGTGTGGGCAGATAAGAACAGCGTGACGCTAACTCCCATTGCGGCTGCGAAAAAGGAGCCCACGTACAGCAGCCCGTTCACCAGCAGCAGTTCATTTACAAGCAGCAGTTCGTCATTTCCGCGCAGTTCGTTTGCGGAGGATGTGGAGGTTGAAGAAGAATCCACGGAGCCTGAGCCATTGCCT
>CAUZWB010000013.1:0-15171 GCA_963583525.1 Verrucomicrobiia bacterium
GGAAACGCATGGGCGCGTGGAGTGGAAGTCGGTTTCCCTCACTCCCACCGCCGCGCCCAAGCCGCGCATCGCCCGGCTGGCGACCATTCATTTTCAGCCCCGGGCCGGCAAAACCAATGCCGAGAAATGCCGCCTCTTCGCCCCGCTCATCGCGGAGGCTGCTAAGAAGAATGCAGATTTTATTGTGCTGCCCGAGACGCTGACGATGTATAGCAGCGGCCGCAAATACGCTGAATGCGCGGAACCCATCCCGGGGCCGTCCACTAAATATTTTGGTACGCTTGCCAAGAAACACGACCTTTACATTGTCGCGGGCTTGCTCGAACGCGAGAAGACGCTGGTGTACAACGTCGCCGTGCTCATCGGCCCCGATGGAAAGGTCGCCGGCAAATATCGAAAAGTCTGCCTGCCGCGCGGCGAGATTGAAGGCGGCCTCACGCCCGGCAAAACGTATCCCGTTTTCCAAACTCGTTTCGGAAAGGTGGGAATGATGATTTGTTACGATGGATTTTTCCCCGAGGTCGCGCGTAATCTCAGCAACAACGGTGCGGAAATTATCGCGTGGCCGGTGTGGGGCTGCAACCCCATGCTCGGCGCGGCGCGCGCGTGTGAGAATCACGTGTACGTTGTCAGCAGCACCTACACCGATGCCTCGAGCAACTGGATGATCTCCGCCATCTACGGCCACGACGGTCGCGTGGTTGCGCAAGCTAAGGACTGGGGAACCGTCGCCATTACCGAGGTGGATCTGAACAAGCGCCTCTACTGGCATAGCCTCGGCGATTTCAAGGCGCAAATCCCCTCGCATCGTCCACCGGATAAATAAAAATTCAATTTATGAAAACGCACTCAATCAAAATTCTAAAAACGGCTGTGGCGCTTTTGGCGCTGACGGCCACGTCTTTGTTTGCCGAAAAGAAAGCGGCGATCACGCATTCGTTCCTCGGCGTGGGGAAGGCGAATCGCGTGGTCATTGTGGGTGAAGATGGCAAAGTGAATTGGCGTTTTGATATGCCGGCGAGCGATGGGTGGGTGTTGCCGAACGGCAATGTTCTGCTCGCGTTGTACGGTACGAAAGGGTTTCCCAACGGCGGGGTGGCAGAGGTGGATCGCAAGACGAAGGAAATTGTGTGGTCTTATAAAGGGCAACAAAAGGAAATCAGCACAGTGCAGCCTTTGGGTGATGGAAAATATTTGGTAGCCGAACTGGGGCCGAAGCCGCGGGCGATTGTCATCAATCGCAAGGGCGAGATTTTGAAGTCCACGCCGCTTGCGTGTCAGAAGAAAAATTTCCACATGCAAACGCGGATGTTGCGGTTGCTGCCCAATGGAAATTATATCGCGCCACATTTGCTGGATTTTGCGGTGATGGAATACGAGCCGGACACGGGCAAGGTGGTGCGCAGTTTCCCCACCGACGATCGCGGGCGCGCCAAGCGCGATTGGCCGTTCACGGCCATTCGGCTGGGAAATGGCAACACGCTCATCGGCTGCACCAATGGCAATCGCATCATCGAGGTGGACGCGAAGGGGAAAATAATTTGGAGCGTCACCAACGCGGACATCGGCGAAAATTTGTTCGACGACGCCTGCGGCGTGCAGCGATTGCCCAACGGCAACACGGTCATCACGAGCTATCACGCGAAGGGCAATGCCGTGAAGCTCTTCGAGGTCACGCGCGATAAAAAAGTGGTATGGCGCTATAACGGCCTCGGCGCGGGCTTCCATCATTTTCAAATCCTCACCACCAATGGGCAGCCGGTGAAGGATAACACTTGGAAATAAACCGCCGCCAATTCCTCACCACCTCGGCCATCGCGACGACGGCGCTTGGCGCTGCGGAAGCGGATGCGCCTTTTGCTGTCGTGCTCGGCACGGCGCAGGATGGCGGTTTCCCGCAGGCGGGTTGCAAAAAAGTTTGCTGCAAAAATGCGTGGGGCGATGCGACGAAGCGGCGCGATCCTGCCAGCCTTGGACTCATCGACCCCATCTCCGGACAGCGTTGGCTCATCGAATGCACCCCGAGTTTCCCGCGCCAAGCTCGGCGGTTTGATGCAGCGCTGCCTAAACTCGCCGGTCGCATCGATGGCATTCTGCTCACGCACGCGCATATGGGTCATTACGCGGGGCTGCTCCATCTCGGGCGCGAGGTGATGGGTGCCGACGGCGTGCCGGTCCACGCGATGCCGCGAATGGAAAAATTCCTGCGCACCCAAGGGCCGTGGAGTCAATTGGTGAAGTTGAAAAATATCGCGTTGAGGCCGATGCGCGATGGACGCGCGTTTAAGCTGAACAAGCGGCTGCGGGTTACGCCGTTTCTCGTGCCGCATCGGGATGAGTTTTCGGAGACGGTCGGCTTTCGCATCGAGGGGCCGCACCAAAAAATTCTATGGCTGCCAGACATCGACAAGTGGGAGCGCTGGAAAACGCCGTTGGAAAAAGCGCTCGCCGGTGTTGATGTCGCCTATCTTGACGCCACGTTTTACGCCGATGGCGAATTGCCCGGTCGCGACATGTCGAAGATTCCGCATCCCTTCATCACCGAGACGATGCGCCGCCTGAAAAATCAACCCGCCGCCATGCGCGCCAAAGTCCGCTTCATTCATCTCAACCATACCAACCCCGCCCACAACCCGCGCAGCGCAGCTGCCAAAACCATCCGCGGCGCCGGATTCCGAGTGGCCGCGCAAGGCGAGCGTGTCGATCTGTAGGCCGAGGCTACAGGATTGCCTTCACTCTTCTTTAATGACAGATTGAGCTATGGCAAGTCGGCGGCGGCAAACGTGGTCTTTGTGTCTGGTGATTTTGGCAGCCGTTTGGATGTGTCCATCTGCATTTTTTGGCCCCAGTGGAATGTTCGTTTCGCTTGGATTGTTGGGCACGGCGGTTTTCATTATGCTGAAGTCGGACTGATTCTGCTTTGCCTTCACAAGAGGCTGACGCATTATTTGCGTGCCGAACCGGGAGTGGCCGAGCAAGATCAAAAACACAATTCAAGGAGAAAAAATTATGGCGAATAAAGACAAACGAAAAGAGACCAAGAAAACACCCAAACTCACCAAGGCGGAAAAGAAGAAAAAGAAGCAGGAGAAAAAGGGGAAATAGCAAGAATGCTACGGCATTTAAAAAAAGCTGCGGCGCTCTTTGCCTTTTTGCTCGTTTTTGAAGCCCCGGCAGCGCCGAAGCCAAACATCCTGTTCATCATGGCCGATGACCTCGGCTGGATGGACTTGGCCTGCCAAGGCAACAAGCTCGTCGACACGCCGCACCTCGACCGGTTGGCCAAGCAGGGCATGCGGTTTACGTCGGCGTATGCGGCGGCTCCAGTGTGTTCGCCAACGCGCTGCGCGGTGCTGACGGGACAGGCACCCGCGCGCATTGGGCTCACGACGCATTTGCCGGGGATGTATTTCCCGAAGGACAATCGCCCACAACCGGCGAAGCTCACCAAGCAACTCGGCACCGAATACGTCACCATCGCCGAGCGGTTGAAAGAGGCCGGTTACGCAAATGCCTTCCTCGGCAAATGGCACATTGCCCCGAGCGTGGCGCGTGGTGGACGCGTGGCCAAGGAGTTGTCGCCGACGGGGCAGGGATTTGATGTCAACATCGGCGGCACCTCATACGGCGGCCCGCCCAGTTTCTTTTCGCCGTACCGCAACGCGGAAATCGAGGACGGCCCGAAGGGCGAGTATTTACCCGACCGTTTGGTGGACGAATCCATTAAATTCATTCGCGCCAACAAGTCCAAACCGTGGATGACGCACCTGTGGTTTTACACCGTGCACTGGCCAATGCAGGCGCCCGAGCCTTTGCTGAAAAAATACGCCAATCGCAAGGGCCCCGGCCTGAACGACACGCGTTACGGCGCGATGATTGAGGCAATGGATCTGGCGATCGGTCGGTTGCTAAAAGCGCTGGATGACATGGGCCAGTCCGATAACACGCTGGTCATTTTTACGAGCGACAATGGCGGTTTTGCGGGTGTGTCTGACTGCCGTCCATTGCGAGCATCAAAAGGGCACCTGTATGAGGGTGGCATTCGTGTCCCGATGATCGTCCGCTGGCCGGGTGAAGTTAAGTCGGGCACGCTTTGCGATACACCAGTCATCAGTATGGATTTTTACCCGACCTTTCTCGAATTGGCAGGCCTTAAGTCCGGCAAGCAACCCATTGATGGCGAAAGTCTCGTGCCGGTCTTCAGGCGGAGCGGAGAATTGAGGCGTAAGGCGATTTACTTTCATTACCCTAACTACGCCTGGCACATGGGTAATCGGCTCGGCAGTGTCATCCGCGAAGGAGACTGGAAGCTCATTCGAAACTACGATGACAATTCTTTGGAGCTGTACAATCTCTCAAAAGACCTCAGTGAAAAACGAAACGTTGCCCAGCAGCAACCCAAGCTTGCCGCGCGTCTCAACCTCCAGCTTGGCAAGTGGTTGAAGGAAACCAACGCGCCCATGCCTCGACCACCGTCGATCAAGTAGTCGAACACTGGAAGAAGGTTAAGAGAAAGACCCCTTTGAGATGAATAATGTTGCCGGCCAAACCGGTTATAAGAGAGCCATCACCGAGACTGGTCAGCTCTTGGATAAATTAATTAAGTAAGTCGACATCAAACCTGAACAAATGCCCGGAGCAATAAAGAAATGAAAAACTTACTAATACTCCTCCCTGTCATTGGCTTGCTGCTCGGTTGCGGGGGCGACAAAGGCACCGAAAAGTCGGCTGGCGATGATAAGAATGGCGGGAGCAGTGCCGGTGCGCAAGGCAGCGGGGAGAAGCCGCCTGATCTGAAATCATATCTAACGGGTAAACGGATTGTATTCGTGCAGCCAGCAAAGGGCCTTGTCAGAAGGCAAAACTATGGATGCCTTGCGAATATGCGCACGCTGCAAGCCGCTATTATACAATGGGGCATTACCAAAGCGGACGACGCCAAAGTTACGCTTGATGACTTGGCACCTTACCTTAAGGACGGAACCAAGAGCCTCAAGTGTCCAGCGGGTGGAAAATATATCCTGACCACAGTGGGGGAAGACCCCAAATGTAGCCACGGCCATTCGCTGGACTATGAAAGAGGAGATAAATTGCCTCCCGCAAAAGGGCCGCCGCCGCGTGCGTTTTGGCAATTCAACAAGGATGGCACTCTGCAGATGGGGATGTTTGATGAAAATGGCGATGCGAAGGATAATTCCTTGCCGGTCAAGGTAACTTACAAGATGACCGGTCCGATGGAAGTGACGTTGGAGGTGGATGGCAAAAAGGAAATATCAAAACTGATTTTCACCAAGCCCAACCCCGCCAAGGGAGATGCGCTTACGCTGAGAAGACCGGATGGCAGAGAAGAACTCTCCAAGGCCCCCATTCTTGAGATCACCCCCGCCAGCCCGTTGAAGGAAAAGAAGAAATAAGCACCAAAAAAAGAAAACAAACAAGTAAGCCCTCGTGTCTGTCCAACTGCATACGCATCTAAACTTAAGTAGTCGTTTGACAAAACGGCTCCCAAGCGAAATCAACTAATTCAACCTTCATTCATTGTTGAATCATTAAAAGAATAGAAAGAACCCCATGAAAAAGATTTTTGCCTTTCTTGTTATTGCTTTCAGCTTTTCCCTGAAAAGTGCTGAACAATCTTACAATCTTCTGGTGATCCAGACTGATGAGCATCATTTCAAAACGCTCGGCTGTTACGGCGGTAAAATCGTTAAGACACCCAATATTGATTGGATTGCCAAGAATGGTGCCATTGCCACCAGTTTCTATGCCACCACCCCAGTGTGCTCGCCCTCACGCGGCGCACTCATGAGTGGCAAGTATCCGCAACACACGCCGGTGACAAATAACAACATCAAACTCGGCGATGACATTGTGACCTTCGCCGAGGTGCTGCGGCGCAAGGGTTGGGCCACGGGCTACGCGGGCAAGTGGCATCTCGATGGATTTGGCAAACCGCAGTGGGGGCCGAAGCGGAAGTTTGGCTGGGAGGATAATCGATTTATGTTCAACCGCGGTCATTGGAAAATGTTCGGCGATGGAGCGAATGGGCCGCGGGTGGCATCCACAAAAAATGGCCGGGCGGATTATGGTTTGAAAGGCGCGGATGAAAAAACGTTTTCCACCGATTGGCTCACCGACAAGGCGATTGATTTTGTGAACGCCAAACAGGGCGAGCCGTTTTGTTATATGGTGAGCTATCCCGATCCGCACGGGCCGAACACCGTGCGCGCGCCGTACGACAAAATGTACAAAGGTGTGAAGGTGCCCATCCCGCGATCGGTTAACAAAACGCGCGAGCAAACTCCCGTGTGGGCCGCGAAGGCACCGAGGATTACCGCCGACACGGTGCGGGTGTTGATGCCGAGCTATTATGGAATGGTGAAGTGCCTCGACGACAATATCGGCCGGCTGCTCGACGCGCTGCGAAAGAATGGGCAGTTGGAAAATACGGTGATCGTCTTCACCGCAGATCACGGTGATTTGTGCGGCGAACACGGTCGGCTAAACAAAGGCGTGCCGTACGAAGGTTCCGCGCGGATCCCCTTTGTCATTTACTGCCCCGGAAAAATTAACGGAGGCACGGTGGTGGGCGAGGCGCTTAGTTGCGTGGATTTCCTGCCCACGGTGATGGGCCTGATGGAAGTGAAACACGGCCTCAAAGTAAACGGCCGCAACGCGGCGCATCTTTTCCGCGCCAAGGGAGGAGGCTGGCGGGATTTGACGTTTTTGCGATCCACGAGCAATCCGCAGGCGCAATGGCTTTGCGCGGTGAGCGATCGCTATAAACTCGTGTACGCCTCCTCCGGCAAGCCGTGGCTCTTTGATTTGCAACAAGACGCGGATGAATTGACCAATCGATTCATCGACCCCGCCTGCCAAGCCATCGTGCGCGAAATGACCGCAGGCCTCATCGAATATTGCAAAGTGCAAAAAGATCCCTACGGCGAAGTGCCCCATATCAAAACCGCGATGGCGGCGGCGGTGAAAGAATAATCGTAATCGTCGATTTTCCATTGACGTTCGGCCTGTGTCGGTTGAACCTTGGCGCATGCCGAAACATTCCAATTCTTCAAAATCGAATCGTCGTAATTTCATCAAGACCACCGGCAAGGTGACTGCCGCCTCGGCGTTGGCCGGCGTGGCGTTGCCGCGCGTGCACTCGGCGGTGGACGATACGGTTAAGGTGGCACTTGTGGGCGCGGGCGGTCGCGGCACCGGCGCGGCCAGCAATGCGCTTTCCGTTTCTGCGGGGCATGGCCCCACCAAGCTCGTGGCGGTTGCGGATATTTTTGAGGAGAAACTTAAAAGCAGTCTCAACGGCCTCAAGCGAAAGCACGGCAAGAAGGTGGACGTGCCGGCCGATCGCCAGCACATTGGCTTCGATGGCTATAAAAAGGCGATCGATCATCTGAGCAAAGGCGACGTGGCCATCTTCACCACGCCGCCGGCGTTTCGCTGGGTATTTTATAAATACGCGGTGGAGAAGGGCATTAATGTGTTTATGGAGAAGCCGGTTACGGCTGATGGTTATGGCACAAAAAAAATTCTTGAGATCAATAAAACGGCCAAGAAAAAAAATCTGAAAGTGGGTGTGGGCCTCATGTGCCGGCATAGCCGTGCGCGTGGAGCGATGGCGGAGAAAATTCAGGAAGGCGCAATTGGCGATATCGTGCTCATGCGAAGCTATCGTATGCATGGGCCGGTGGTAACATCGCGGTCGATCCCACAAAGCATGAGTCCAGAGTACAAAGACATGGAAGAGATTCGTTGGCAGATCCGACGCTTCCACAGTTTTATCTGGGCCAGTGGCGGTTGTTTCAATGATTTTTACATTCATAACATTGACGAGTGCTGCTGGATGAAAGGTGCTGCGATGGGAGATCCAAACAACGCGGGCGGTGATCCCTTCGACGTCATTGGCACGCGCGATAAATGGTCGTGGCCGATTATGGCGCAAGCTACGGGCGGCAAGCATTACACGGAAAATAAACAGGGCCAGCCGTACGTGGACCAAAATCTCGACACGTATTCCGTGGAATACACCTATGCTGACGGGACCAAGCTGATGCATAATGGCCGTACGATTCAAGGCTGCCACAATGAGTTTGCCAGTCACGTGCACGGCACGAAAGGCTTCGGCACGTTCTCGGCTAATGGTCACTGGCCCGCGCCGAGCGCCTTATACAGTGGGCTTACGCCAAATCCGAAAAACCAGATTTGGAAATTCCCCGCGCGCGAAACTAATCCTTATCAGGATGAGTGGGACGATTTGCTCGACGCCATTCGCAATGACAAGCCATACAACGAAGCTGAGCGTGGCGCGTTGGCGAGCCAAGTATGTAACATGGGTCGGATGGCTGCGCACACCGGCCAGCGCGTGACATGGGATGATGCTCTTAACGCCAAACCGCTCGCGCCAGATTTAGACCAGCTGGAAGGCTTTGACAGCAAAGCGCCGGTGACGGCTGACAAGGACGGCTTTTATCCTGTGCCACAGCCGGGCATTACCAAGAAGAGTGAGTACTAAGCTTAGCCGCTGTGGGTGATACGAAAGATACCGAGGCAGTTGCAGCGCCGCGTGAAAGTATGATGCCCTTCGTGGTGGGCATGTTCTTCATCGCACTGGGCGTTTATGTGCTGATGTATTCCACCGACCAAAACATACGCTCTAAGGATGGCGGTTGGCAGGTCAGTTATACGACCAATCAATCGGGTGCACCGATGATGGTGATAAATCTCCCGAGCTCGGGCATCACGAATCGCACGGTAATTTTCAACGGCGAAACCGTGCCGGCGGATTTCAAGACGTATACCACCAATTACATGACCCCCACGCATCTGCCGGTGGTCGTGCCCTTCGGCCAATGGTTTCACGGCGATCTCACCTATTTGCCGGGCGTGGTGACGTTCAACGTATTTGGCGCGGACGCCAACGCCACCGGTTTGCGCCACGAAGTTGAATTGCAAAAACGCGGCTTGGTGGTAAATCGCAAACGGCACGATTGGCAATCGACCGAGCCAGTAGAAGTGTCTCCCGAAGACAAACAAGATTGGCCGGTGCCGGAGTTGAATTAGTTTTTATTTCGGTGGGTTTTTGAAATCCACCCCCTTCACCGCTTCAGCGGCAAGCGAACCAATTTTTCGCCGCAGCGGGATCACGCTCGGGCCTTTTTCGGTGGGATGAACCCGGTTGCAGAGGAAGATGATGAACGACTTCGAATGGGGATCAATCCAAATAGAGGGGCCAGTGAAACCGGTGTGGCCGAATGAGCCGGGAGGGAATCTTGTGCCATCTTTTTCGCCGCTCGGGCTGGAGTAGCCGGTGTCAATGTCCCAGCCGAGGCCGCGCTTGGAGGGCATCGCAGAGGGCGTCTGCACGGTGGTCATCAGCTTCACGATTTCCGGTGTAAAGATTGGCGCGCCGCCGTTGAGGAGGCAGCGGGCATACTTGGCGAGGTCGGGCGCGGTGGTAAAAAGCCCGGCGTGGCCGGCGACGCCGGCGGTCTTGCGCGCGCGCGGGTCGTGCACGATGCCGCGCAGGGCTTGGCCATCGGTAACGGTGGTGGGCGCTACGCGGGAGTGTTTGGCGGCAGGCGGATTATAGCCGGTGTCGGTCATTTTCAGCGGGCCAAAAATTTCTTTTTCACAAAAAACATCAATGCGCTGGCGCGTGACTCGCCGGAGAATTTCATCGAGCAATTGAAAATTGATGTCGCTGTATTTGAACGTTGTACCGGGCGTTGTGCGGAGTTTTTCGGCAACGCATTTGGCGATGCACTCGGCATGGCCGTTCCAGCCGTTTACGGAAATATCCGGACGCAACCCGCTGGTGTGCGTGAGCAGATGGCGCACGGTAACGGCTTCGCGTCCATCGCCGGTGAATTCGGGAATGTGTTTTTTGACCGGATCCTCAATGCTCAATTGTCCGCGTTGGTGCAGCAGTAAAATGGCGGGCGTGGTGGCGACCACTTTGGTGAGCGAGGCGGCATCATAAATTGTATCGGGCTGCGCAAGGATGTGGATGGGCTGGAGTTGAGCGTGCCCGTGGGCTTCGGTGAAATGCACGCCCTTGCGTTCGAGCCACAGGACGCCGCCGGGCAGGCGCTTTTCGGCGCGCGCCTCGGTGATGGCCGCGCCGATGGCGTGGATTTTTTGGAGGTCGAAGGTGTCGGCAAGCTGCTTGGGTGGCGGCGGGGCATCGGGCCATTGCAGGCAGGACACGCCCAAAACCAGCGTCGCGACGATTAATTGAACACGCATCAACATCTGCCGTCAAAGTACCCAACCGCGCGGCGGGAGGCAAGGAGCTTGCCGTGGCGGGCGGGTTTTGTGATGATTTCCGCCAACACACTTTGAACCCACGCGCCGTCATTTTTGGCCTGTGCATTCTGTCCTTATTGTTTTGCTGGCAGGCGCAGGCGCAGCAGAAATATCTTGAACCGCCCGAGGCGGCGAAGGAACTGTTTGCCTCGCGCCCAATGCCGCGCGTGTCGCTCAGCCCGGATCAGCGGCACTTGCTGGTGGCGGAGGAATTCCGGTTTCGGCGCATCGATGAAATGGCGCAGCGCGAAGTGGCGCTGGCCGGCGTGCGGCTCAATCCGTACAACAACGGCCCGACGCATCCGGATTATTTTTTCCGACTGACGTTGAGGGAACTTTCCACGGGCAAGACAATCCCTATTCAACTGCCCAACGCCCAGCGGCGGGTGAGTCTTCCGGTGTGGTCGCCGGATGGAAAAAAATTCGCCTTTTTGCAATACGGCCGCACGGCGGTTGGGCTATGGGTGGGCGAGCTGGGCCGCGCTCCGCGCGCCATCCCCGGCGTGAAGCTCAACGCGACGTTGGGCCGCTCCTTCCAATGGATGCCCGACAACCAAAACCTGCTGTGCCTCACGGTGCCGGAAGCCCGCGGCCCCGCGCCCACGCCACCGCGCGCGCCCGCCGGGCCGGTGGTGCAGGAAACCGGTCCACGCGAAGCGCCGGTACTGACGTATCCGGATTTGCTTCAAAATGAACACGACGAAAAACTCTTCGATTATTATTTGACCTCGCAACTCACGCTGGTCGATTCGCGCACCGCCCGCCGCAAGCCTCTGGGGCGGCCTTCGATTTTCGCGCGCTACGAGGTGTCGCCCGATGGCCGGTACGTTTTGGTGGAGCGCGTGCATCCGCCGTATTCGTACCAAGCGCCGATTCAGTTTTTCCCGCGCAGCATTGAGGTGTGGGATCCGCGCGGTGAGGTGAAGCGCGTGGACATCCGGCCCGCCACCGAGGATGTGAGCACCGGCGGGGTGCCCGTGCAACCGCGCGGGCATCACTGGCGGCCTATCGGTTCGCCGGTTTCCATCGTGTGGGTGGAGGCGCTCGATGGCGGCGATCCGAAGCGCGAGGTGAAGTTTCGCGATCGCGTGATGATGCTGGAAGCGCCGTTCGATGGCCGGCCCAAGGTGGTGACACAGCTCAACCATCGGTTTTCGAAAATTTACTGGGGCGAAACCCGCAACGTGGCGCTGGTGCGCGAGTACGAAAGCAGCCGCAACTGGCATCGCACTTGGCTGGTGGATCCGGATAATCCCGACATCCCCGACCGCCTTCTGTGGAACCACGCCGCCGCCGAGCGCTACGAGCATCCGGGCCATCCGCTGATGCGGCAGCTGCTCAACGGCAAACGCGCGATGCGGGTTCATAACCGGTCGATTTTTCTCAACGGCAACGGTGCTTCGCCCGAGGGCGATCGGCCTTTCCTCGACAAACTAAACCTCAGCACCTTCGACCGCGTGCCGCTCTTCAAATGTGCCGAGGAAAGCTACGAGGCGGTGGTGGCGTTGTTGAACGATGAGGGCACGGAATTTGTGACGCGCTACGAAACGCCCGAGGAGCATCCGAATTATTTCAAACGCACGTTGGGCGAGCCGAAACGCGAGCCAATCACGGCATTCAAGGATCCCGCCGAATCGTTGCGCGAAGTGAAAAAGCGGCTGCTCACTTACACTCGCGAAGATGGCGTGAAACTTTCGTGCCTGTTGCACTTGCCGCCGGACTACGATTTGGATGATCCGGAGCGACCGGTGTTGCCAACGATTTTGTGGGCGTACCCGCGTGAATACGCAGGCGGCGCGGTAGCGGGGCAAGTGGCCAACTCGCCTCACCGGTTCACGAGCTTCGCCGGTGCCTCGCCGCGATTTCTCGCGCTGGAAGGCTACGCGGTACTCGACCAAGTGGCGATGCCGGTAATAGGCGAGGCCGGCGCGGTGGGCGCGGCGAATGACACGTTCGTGGAACAAATTGTCGCCAACGCCGAGGCTGCGATTGCGGCGGTGGTGGACATGGGCGTGTGCGACGAGCGCCGCGTGGGCGTGGGCGGGCACAGTTACGGTGCGTTTATGGCGGTGATGTTGCTGGCCAACAGCGATCTGTTCCGCGCCGGCGTAGCGCGCAGTGGCGCATACAACCGCACGCTCACTCCGTTTGGATTTCAAAACGAACGCCGCACGTTGTGGCAGGCACCGCAGGTTTATTTGGAAATGTCGCCGCTGTTTGCCGTGCCAAAAATTCGCGATCCGTTGCTGTTAATTCACGGCGAAAAAGACAACAACCCCGCCACCACACCGGAGCAAAGCAAACGGTTGTACCACGCTATCAAAGGCAATGGCGGCAAGGCGCGGATCGTGATGTTGCCGCACGAATCACACACCTATCGCGCCCGGGAAAGTGTGGGCCACACGCTAGCTGAGATGGTCGCGTGGTACGACAAACACGTGAAAGGCGAAGGCGAAAGCTCCGAAGTGGGCGAGAAATAATTCGGTGGCATCAGCCCACCATTCCCGACAGTTTTTTCAATAGTGGAGGGATGGCTTCGTAAGGGTTTTCGGCGGCCTCATATTCCAGCGCGATGTAGCCTTGGTATTTGGCTTTATTGAGGAGGCCGATGAGGCGCGGGAGGTCGGCGGGTGTTTTTTTGCCGGCGACTTTTAATTCCACCTTGAGCTGCACGTTCACGGCATAGGGAGCGGCGGCGGCGAAATCTTCGTAGGGATTGGCGGTGCGGAAGTTGCCGCTGTCGAGGTTTACGCCAAACCACGGGTGATCTACGGCCTTCACAAAATCAATGAGGCTTTTGGCGTCACCGATGCTGTCGTGGTTTTCGATGCCCAAAAAGATGCCGTGTTTGGCCGCGTAATCGCAGCATTCGCGCAGGGACTCGATGGCCCATTGATCGGCTTGGGCGCGGGTGACGCCTTTGGCTTCGCGTCCGGCAAACACACGAATGTGTGGCGCGCCGAGCACGGCGGCGTGGTCAATCCATTGTTTCACATAGGCAATTTGCGCGGTGCGCGTGTCGCCTTTGGGCAGGGAAAAATTATTGCCGACGGCGGTGCCACTGATTTCCAAGCCGCGCAGAAACGCGCGCCGTCGCAGTGCCACGAGGGTATCGCGCGTGACGGGTTTCTTGAAAAAATAACTGGTCAACTCCGCGCCCGCGCAACCGTGGTCTGCACAGAAATCGATGAAGCGCGGCATATCCATCGCGTTCTTTTCCACTTTGCGCGTGCCGGTTTTTTGGTCTCGGAAAAAGGTGCGGAACGAATATGCGGCAAGACTCAACCGAAGATTGGCCGCGCCGTGGCGCTTGAACGGATCCGCCGCGAAGGCGGTGCCGGCGAGGGCGGTGGTGGCCAAAAAACTGCGGCGGGAGAAATCCATCGGATTATTCGCAGCCACAATTGCCAAAACCGTCGCTGCAGAAATCGAAATCCTCGGACTGCGGCACATGACCGACTTCGAAGGTTTTGGCGATGACTTGATGGATGCGATCCTGCACTTGTTGCACTTCTTCCTGCGCTTCGAGGAACTGGGTGGCCACGGGATTGGCCATGAATTCTTCGCGCAATTTTTCGAATTCGGCAATTTCGTTTTCTGGTATTTCGACTCCCGCTTGTTGCTTTTGCTGTAGCATCGCGCCTTGGTCATTGAGCATGCCGTATTCGTATTTGAGTTTCTCGTCGTTAACGAAGCCGTCAATTTTTTTGTATAACTCGGAGAAGCCTTCCTGTCCCACGATGGCTTCGCAAAGTTGATTGGTGCCCTTCGCGATGGGTTTAAGATCGAGGCAGGTTTGCGGCTCAGTGTCTTGGGCAGCTTCGGGTGCTGGTGTTTCAGTTTCCATAATTTAGACCTTCATAATTTCCTCTTCCTTGTGGGCGAGGTGGGCGTCGATTTTTTTGATGAAATCGTCGGTGAGTTTTTGCACTTCCTTTTCGGCAAAGGATAAATCGTCCTCGGTGATGTCGCCTTTTTTCCGTTCGTCTTTTAGGCCTTGGAGGGTGTCGCGGCGGACGTGACGAACGGCGACGCGGGCGTCCTCGGTCATTTTCTTGACCGTCTTGACAAATTCCTGCCGGCGTTCTTTGCTCAACTCGGGTAATGTGATGCGAATGATTTTGCCGTCGATGGAAGGATTGAAGCCGAGGTTGGCGGCTTGGATGGCTTTGTCGATGGGATGCACGGTGGAAGCGTCCCACGGCTGGATGACGAGCATCCGTGTCTCCGGCGTGGTGATGGCGGCTAGCTCGCGCAGGCGCATTTGGCTGCCTTCGTAGGCTTCCACGAGAATATTTTCCACAAGCGCGGGCGAGGCTTTGCCGGTGCGCACGCCAGAGAATTCGTGTTGCACCACTTCTTCGGTCTTCTGCATTTTTTCCTCAGCAGTGAGGAGAGCGTCATCAACTGGCATGCGCGCAGTTTAGTCCCGCATACGGCACGGGGGAAGGATAAATGCTAGCGCGATTAGGCGTGGACGAGGGTGCCGATTTTTTTGCCTAGGACGACGTTGCGGATGTTGTGGGGTTTGAAGAGGTCGAAGACGATGATGGGCATGTTGTTGTCGAGGCACAGGGAGAAGGCGGCGGCATCCATGATGCGCAATTGCTTTTGCAGGGCTTCGAGGTAGGTGATTTCTTTGTAGCGTTTGGCGTTGGGATTCTTTTTTGGGTCGCTGTCGTAAATGCCGTCGACTTGGGTGGCTTTGAGAATGATGTCGGCACCGATCTCGTTGGCGCGCAGGGCGGCGGCGGTGTCGGTGGAAAAATAGGGGTTGCCGGTGCCACCGCCGAAAATGACGACGCGGCCTTTTTCGAGATGTCGCACGGCGCGGCGGCGGATGAAGGGCTC
>CAUZWB010000014.1:0-15014 GCA_963583525.1 Verrucomicrobiia bacterium
CCGTCCGCATCAAAAACGTGGCAGCCCTCCCCGTGGGTGAGGGCGATGGGGAAGCGGGAGTACGTCGGGATGACGTGGGCGTCGATGCGGGATTGGATGGGTGAAATCATAATTAATTTTCCAAAGACCAATGACCAAGTTCCAAGGAATGACCAATGGCCAAGTCCCAAACAAACCACGAACCGAGCGCGGTGAACCGAGCACTGCCTTGGGATTTGGGGCTTGGGTATTCCTTGGTCATTGGGTTTTGGTCATTGGTCATTCTCTCGTTCATTTTACAATCTCCGTCCCCACGCCTTGGTCGGTGAAAATTTCCAGCAACACGGCGTGTTGAATTCTACCGTCGACGAGGGCGACTTTGTCAACGCCGGCGTTGATGGCGGTGGCGGCGCTATCGACTTTGGGGATCATCCCGCTGGCGATGATGCCGGCTTGTTTCAGTGCATCGACCTCGGCGATGTCGAGATGCGAAATGAGCGTGGCATCGTCGGCGGGATCGCGCAACAGCCCGCGTACATCGGTCATAAACACCAGCCGTTTGGCGGCGAGGGCGATGGCGGCTTGGGCGGCGGCGAGGTCGGCGTTGCAGTTGTAAACTTGGCCGTCCGCATCGCGTGCGGTGGGGGAGATGACGGGCGTGATGCCTTGCGCGATGCAGTCCTCTAACGGCGCGGTGTTCACGGCGGTGACTTCGCCGACGAAGCCGTAGTCCGCACTATCGGGCGCGTGGCGTGTACACGTGAAAATTTCCGTACCGGCAAAGCCTTTGGCCACGCCGCCGACCGAATTGATGAGGGCGACAATTTCCGGATTGATTTCAGTCGATAGCACGCGGTCAACAATTTCCACTGTGGCCGCATCCGTGTAGCGCAGTCCGTTGACAAAGCGCGACTCCACGCCGGCCGCCGCGAGCGCCTTGTTGATGCGCTTGCCGCCGCCGTGTACGACCACCGGATTGATTTCCACCGCCTCGAGAAAAACCACATCCCGCGCCACGCCCGTCCGCACCGCCTCATCCGGGCTGTCCATAAAACTGCCGCCATACTTCACCACAAACGTCGCACCCGCAAACCGCTGAATATACGGCAGCGCCTCGAGCAACGTGTTGGCTTTGGTGATGAGTTCCTGCATTTAGCCTCCGAGTGATGCTGGGTTGGTGATGTCGCCTTTATTGAAATCGACGTACTCTTCGGTGAGGTCGGCGGCGTAGAGGGTGGCTTGGCCTTTGCCGAGGTTGAGGTTTATGTGCAGGTCAAACTCGGCGGGCGCGACGGCTTTGCAGAGGGTATTGAAAGTGGCTTTGGTGGGGCGGCCTTTTTTTAGGGAATGGATGAGAGCCTTCGCGCCGGCGGCGCTGTAGGCGATGTCTACTTTTTCTTCTACCACTTTTGCGGGCGAGTAGCCGAGGGCGTCGATGATACGGCCCCAGTTGGGGTCGCCACCGTGCCAACTGGTTTTCACAAGGGCGCTATTTCCCACAGCGCGCGCGGCGTCGTCGGCGTCCTTTTGTGTTTTCGCGCCATTCACGCGGACGGTGACCATTCGTGTGATGCCTTCGCCATCGCGCACCATCATTTTGGCCAGTTCGAGGCAAACGTGATTGAGGGCGGCTTGGAAAATTTTTAAGTCGCTCACGCTGAGTTTTTTGTTTCCGGCAAGGCCGTTGGCGAGAATGAGCACGGTATCGTTGGTGCTCATATCGCCGTCGATGGTGATGCAGTTGAAACTGCTCGCGACTGCTTCGCGCAGGCAAGTGCGCAGCGTGCGGGCGTCCACCTTCGCGTCGGTGGTGAGATAGGCGAGCATCGTGGCGTGGAGTGGCACGCTGGCGGGGCGCGCGCCGGTGGGGCTCATTCCGGGCTGGATCATGCCGGCACCTTTACCGATGCCGCCGAGGCGGACGGTTTGGTCACCGAGTTTGAATTCCACTGCGATTTCTTTAGCGCGCGTGTCGCTAGTCATGATCGCCTCGGCGGCGTGATGTGCGGCGGAAGGGTCGTCATCCAGTTCTTTGACAATCTCGCGAATGCCCGTGCGGATATTGGGCATTGGCAGCGGCAAACCAATCCGTCCGGTGGAGCCCACGAGGACGTCTGCCGGTTGCAGCAAAAGTTCATCGGCGAGCAGAGCCGCCATTTCGTGCGCGTCCTTGAGCCCGCGCGGGCCGGTGCAGGCGTTGGCGTTGCCGGAGTTGATGACCACCGCCTGCGCATTCCCGTCGGCGATGTGCTCCACACAAAGCTTTACTGGCGCGGCGCAAATTTGATTGGTGGTAAACATCCCCGCCGCCTTGGCCGGCACCTCGGAGACGATCACGGCGAGGTCGCGTTTTTGTCCTTTGTCGCTGCCCTTGCCGGTGCCGAGGCGTTTGACATCACAGAATAATCCCGCCGCGAGAAACCCTCGCGGGGCAACGATTGAACCATCAATGGAATGAAAAGATTTCATCTCTTTGGGAGGGGTAGCATTGGGAAAAGAATAGGAGAACCCAACGCAACCTTAACGGCTACGTCGACGCGAAGACTTGGATTGAGTCTGCAGGTTCATTCGGGCAGAAATGTAGACGGGAAAGAGGGGGCGTGTCAATTACCAATGGAAGGAATGACCAAGCCCCAAGGAATGTCCAAGCACCAGATTCCAATTGGTAATCCTTGGTTATTAGGTTTTGGGATTTCCTTGGGATTTGGTCATTGGGCCTTGGTCATTAAAACCATCCCCACCACACCGCCCACCGCAATCACTCCGCCAATCAACGCGCGCCAGCTGGGTTTTTCCTCTTTCATTAAAATGGCGAAGGGGATGACGACGAGCGGGGTGGCGGCGATGATGGGGAGTACGACGCCGGTGGGGTTATCGAGCAGCGCCCATTGGTAACACGTGACGCCCAGCGCGGGGCCGGCGAGGCCGGTGGCGAGTAGCCACGGCAGGGCGGGGCGCCATTGGTTGTCGCGGCGGGTGAGGTTGCCGATGTTCTTTGAATGGGGGCGACGCCGCAGCCACGCGCGGAAGGCGATCAAGCACAGGCCGGAGAAGACCATCCCGCCAAGCATCCGCTGCACGGCCACGGTGATGCCCGCGTGAAAGCCATCGAGCGGGAGGGTGTCCATATCTTTTGCCAGTTTATAAATATAACGACTGAGCACGCCCGCGCCAAAGCCCTGACCGACGGCGGCGATGAGTCCCCAGCTGATGCCTTTGAATAGGTCGCGGCGTTTGATGTGCAAATTTTCGCGTGGGGCCAATGCCACGGCGACGCCGGCGAGGATGACGACGGCGCACGCGATTTGGCCGGCGGTCAGCGTGGTGCCGAGCCAAAGATATTCGATTGTGGCCGCCACGGGCACGGACACGCAATGGACGATGAGAGTCGTCAGCCGCGAGCCAATTAATGGAAATACTTGGAACAGTGCGATGTCGCCCACGCCGAAGCCGATGGCGCCGCTGAGGAAAAACAAGCCAAAGAGGGTGGGGTGCCAATAGCCCGCGAGGGCGGGGCCGAAGCTCAGTGCGATGAGCAACATTAGCACCGGCGCGAAGATGAGCCGCGTGAAGTTGGCTTCGGTGCCGCCGATGTGCTCGGTAGTTTTCCTCGCCGAAACGGCCGAAGCGGAAAACAACACGGTGCACAACAAAGCTGCTAACATCGCGCGAAGAGGTACGCTGTTGCGGGCGGTTTGTCACGGGGTTTAACACAGATGGGCAGGATTCGGTGGAGATGATTGTAGTTGCGGATAGTGGGCAAGTGGTTAGAATTTTGCGCATGAAAGTTGTTTGGATTTTTTTGGCGGTCATGATGAGCTTGAATTTAAATTGGGCGCAAGCGGCGGATAAAGATGGGCCGGCGCTGAAGTTTGTGGAAGCGGCGGCGAAGGCGTTTCGGGAAGGGAAAACGGACGAGGCGCTGAAGCTGGCGGCGAAGGCAGTGGAGGCGGAGCCAAAGAATTCGAGCCTGCATTATTTCAAAGGGCAACTGCACAGCAAGCTCGGCCAACACGCCAAGGCCGCGGCGGCTTACTCGAAGGTGCTGGCGTTGAAGCCGGAAAAAGATCGCATCGCCGACACGCATCAGGAACGCGGCGAGGCGTATTTCAAGCTGGGAAAAATCAAGGAATCGATTGCGGATTTCGATGTGTTCATCAAGGCGTATCCGCGACAAGACCCCCATCATTGGCAGCGCGGCATCTCGTATTATTATGCGAACGAATTCAAGAAAGGCTACGAGCAATTCGAGCGGCACCAAACGGTAAACCGGAATGATGTGGAAAATGCGGTGTGGCATTTCCTGTGCCTCGCGCGGGCGAAGGGGATCAAAGAGGCGAAGAAAAAACTCATCCCCATCGTGGGCGATGGACGCGTGCCGATGATGGAAGTGCTGGCGCTCTTTGGCGGCAAGAGCACGCCGAAAAAAGTTTTGGCCAAGGCGCGCGCGGGCGGAGTGAAGGGCGCACGCTTGGAGCGGCAATTGTTTTACGCGCATCTTTATCTCGGTCTGTGGTACGAGGCCTCGGGGGAAAAGAAACTGCGCGACCAATACATTGGCCTCGCTGCGGCGGTGGCGGATAACCACGGCTATATGGGGGACGTGGCGCGGGTGCACGCGGAGTTGAATAAAATAAAGATTCCGGCGAAACCGAAAAAGTAGTCGGACGTATTCACCGCAGTGATCATTTGTATTCACCGTTGTGATCATTTGTATTCACGGTTGTGAATAGCTTGGCCTTGGCGGGGTGGGGTTATCGGCCTAGATTCGCAGCGGTGAGAGGAGGTTATTCCAAAATAATTTGTGCGGTCGTGCTATGCTTGGCGGCGGGCGTGACGGCGCAGCAATTTCAGGCGCGGCAAAATGGCCAGCGCGATCAGAAGCCGGTGGCGTTTCCCAAGGTGGAACAGGAGGAATTTTTTCTGCAGGCTATTGATGCACTCCAAGCGGGCAACACCAACGCGGTGCTTGAGCTGGTGGACCGTGCGGTGGGTGTGGATGTCACCAATCATTTTGCTTACATCAAGCGCGCGCAACTGCTCGACATCTTCAGCCTCGATGAACGTGCGGTGAAGGATTATACCATCGCGATTTCGTACGACCCCACTTTCGCAGATGTGTATCAACTGCGCGGCTGCAATCACTTCAAGGCCGGTCGGTTGGAGGATGCGGTGGCGGATTGGAATATGTTCATTAGCCTCAAACCCGAAAAGGAGGCGCTGCACTGGCAAATCTGCGTGGCCTACGCGTTGCAAGGCCAATACAACGAGGGGCGCAATCAATTCGAATGGCACTGGACGGCGAACACCAAAGACGTCGAAGTGGCGTTGTGGCATTTTATGTGCACAGCGCGTTTGGATGGGTTGGAGAAAGCGCGCGGCGCAATGATGGAAGTGAAACTGAGCGAGGACAAACGCGTGCCGATGGAGGCGCTTTACAATTTTTATGCGGGCAAACTCACCGAGGCCGATGTGTGGCTGGCGGTGGAGCAGGGCGCGCCCGATGCGACGGAGCGGGCCAAGCGCGAATTTTTTGCAAATTATTACATTGGCGTCCATCGGCAGGCCGAAGGCAAACTGGCGGAGGCACGTGAGTTTGTGGAAAAAGCGCTCGGCATCGCTTATCGCAACGAAGGCTTTATCGGCAACAGCCCCGGCGGCCAACTCCGCGCGGGCGATATGGCGCGCGTGCATCTTGGTGTGCTGGACACCCTCATCAAAGACGCCGCGGCCTTGGCGGCGGCGCAATCACCCGAGGCGCAGGCGGCGCGGCGGCGAATGATGTTTTTGAGTGTCGGCGGCTTGGCGGGGCTCGTTGGGTTCGGTGTTTTTCTACAGCGCCGTCGGCCAAAGATTGTCGCTGAGTCTGAGCTGGACGACGCCGAATTGGCTGAGAAAAGCTCGACTTAATCGGCCAACCGGTTTTCATCCTTCGCGTCCACGCGATCATATGAGTTTACCCACTGACATCCGCGCTATTGGCGCAGCGCTTTATTTTTTACCGGTCCACACCCGGATGCCGCTGAAGTTTGGCGGCGAGACGGTGACGTACGTCACGTGCGCGCGCGCGCGGGTGACGGTTCGCGATGCCGCCGGACGCACGGCGGAAGGCTGGGGCGAGACACCGCTGAGCGTCACGTGGGTATGGCCGAGCACGTTGGGTTACGAGGAACGCCACGAGGCCATGAAAGCCTTTTGCGAAACACTGGCCGAAGCGTGGGCGGGCTTTACCGCGAGCGGGCATCCGATGGAAGTGGGGCAGGATTTTATTGAAAATGTTTTGCCGGAGCTGCTCGAGCAGCACAATGAAGGCGCGGCGGAGCCGATGCCGTGGCTCGGGGCGCTCGTGTGCAATTCGTTATTCGACATCGCGTTGCACGATGCATTTGGCAATTTGCACGGGCGGGATGTTTACGAAACCTACAATGGCGATTGGATGAATCGTTCGCTGGATGAATTTTTGGAACCGGCGGCGGAGACGGTTTCCTTTGCGGGAAAATATCCGGAAGATTTTTTTGTGGTCGAACCGCCCACGCAATTGCCCGCGTGGCATCTCGTCGGCGGGGTGGATCCGCTGGATGAATCCGAGCTGACCGGCAACGAGCCGGATGACGGCTATCCGGTGTTGCTCGCGGATTGGATCAAAACCGACGGCCTCAAGTGCCTTAAAATAAAACTGCGCGGCACGGATGCGGCGTGGGATTACGCGCGCATCGTCAAAGTGGGCAACATCGCGCTGGCCACCGGCGCGGAATGGTTGACCACCGATTTCAACTGCACCGTCACCGAGCCGGAATATGTGAACACGATTTTGGATGACCTGCGCGCTGAGCATCCAAAATTGTTTGAGATGCTGTTGTACGTGGAGCAACCCTTTCCGTACGACCTCGAAAAGCACGCCATCGACACCCACAGTTGCAGCGAACGCAAGCCGTTGTTTCTGGACGAGAGCGCGCACGATTGGCAGCACGTGCGGCTGGGGCGCAAACTGGGCTGGACCGGCGTGGCACTCAAAACCTGCAAAACCCAAACCGGCGCGCTGCTTTCCGCGTGTTGGGCGAAAGCGCACGGGATGGGACTGATGGTGCAGGATTTGACCAACCCAATGCTCGCGCAAGTGCCGCATTGCCGACTGGCGGCGCACGTGGACACGATTATGGGCGTGGAAACGAATGCGATGCAGTTTTATCCGGCGGCTTCCGCCGCCGAGGCCGCGGTGCATCCGGGGCTGTACCAGCGGCGCGGAGGCGAGGTGGATTTAGCCACACTGGGCGGGAGTGGTTTCGGCTATGGCGAGGCAATTGGCGTGCGCGAATTGCCGGAGGCCGCAGTGGTATGCGGTGAGTGTGAATAACCTTCCAACATTTTTCCGGTGCGTTATAGGCTAGAAACCGCTTTGATGCGCCGGTCTGCTGTCGATTCCATTGAAAGGGATTGATTGGATTCAATGTCCGTTGCGTCGAATTTTCCGGCTCTCCCGCGTTGGTACGTACACGCGGGAATGCAAATTTTTTTGACAAAACGGTTGCCGAAAAATCAAACTGGAACGATCTTATAATATGCAGACCATTGCACTTCGCCAAACCTCCCGCTGCGGACTGGGCTGGCACACGCGCGCGTTGCCATTTGCATTGCTATTCCTCGCCTTTATTTCCCTTGCTGCGCCCGATTCCATCTCCGCGCAAAATGAGGGCGATCCAAATCTCAAAATGTTTCTGGCAGCCAGAGATTATTACGACAAAGGAAACTTCCCGCTGGCGGTTCGTGAATACCAGAGATTTCTCAAAGCCGCGCCTAAACATCCGCGCGTTCCCGATTCCAAATGGGGTTTAGGGCTTGCGCACATTCAGTTAAAACAATGGGCATCGGCGGCTGCGCTCATGGGCGAATTGGCGGCGAGCAAAACTTCAACAGACCAAGCCGGCGCATTCTATTATTGGGGCCAAAGTTTGCTGATGTTGCGCAAGCCTGCCAACGCGGAAGCGGCATTTCTCGCGGGCCTAAAGCTGAAACCAAAGGCGCGGCTCAATGGCTTTCAGATGGGGTTATTGGAAGCGCGCTTCCAGCAGAAAAAATGGAAATTGCTAAAGGCCACGGTGGCCGCATTGCCGGCAGAACAGCAGGCGGATGAGCGGGTGTTGTTTCAAATCGGATACGCGAGTTTCATGCTGCGCGATTTCAAATCGGCGGCGAAAGAACTGGGCGCGCTGAAGCAGCGGGTCGGCGCGGCGCCCTTCGCGCATCAAACGCGATTCTTCCTCGCGGAATCGCTACGCGAATTGGGTCAAATCAAAGAGGCGATTCCCGAATACGCAGCGGCACGCAAATTGCCCGGCGAGTATGCGGCCGACGCATTGTTCCGCGAAGGGTTTTTGAATTTCCAAACCAAGAATTACCGCGAGGCCGCTCAGTTGTTCGGCGAATTTCGTGAAGGTCACAAACAACACCGCCTTTGGAGCGCGGCGGGTTTGAGCCTTGCCCAAGCATATCTCGAAGACCGGGAGTACAAGCAAGCGGATTTAGTCTTCACCGCCCTTGCCCAGGAACGAGGCGCGAACGCTACAGTCGCCCTGTGGCGCAGCCGGGTATTCAAGCGGCAAAAAAAATACGCGGCCGCGGCGGCGATTTTGGTGCCGGCGGTAAAACAATTTCGCCGCGATGCCTCGATGGACCTATTGCTTTTTGATTTGGCCGAAAATTTATTTGGCGCCGAACAGTACGCAGAATGTGCTGCAGTGTTTGACCGGTTACTAAAGGAGTACCCAAAAAATAATCGGCGGGAATTGATTTTGCGCCTCAGCGCCCAGGCCCGCTTCCGCACCGGTCACTATGCCGCCGTGCTGGCGGCGTGTGTGAATTATCTTGAGGCCTTCCCGAAACATCCCGAAGCGGCGTCGGTGATGTTTATCAAGGGCGAAAGCCAGCTGTTCCTCGGAAAATATAATGACGCGGCGGACACCTTTGAGCAGCTTATTCAGAAACATCCCAAACACGTCCACGCTCGCGCGGCGCACATGCACATTGGTGAATGCCACTACTACAGCGATCGCTGGAAAAGCGCGCTTGCCGAGTTTGAAAAACTGTCGGACGAAAAACGCATTGGCACTGTATTTCAGCAATACAATTTTCTGGTGGGAAGCTGCCATTATCAATTGGAAGATTGGGAGAAAGCCGTCGCTTCATTTCAACTTTTCACATCGCGATTTCCAAGAGCTAACAATGCAGACACGGCACTGATGAGAACCGGCCTCGCGTTGGAAGCACAGGAACAATCCGACAACGCGCTGGCAGTTTATGAACAAATTGAGGAAAATTATCCCAAGAGCATCCATCATTCCCAAGCTGCATTAAAAGCCGGAATGATTCAGTTTGAAGCGAAACAATACGCCAAGATGCGAATTACCCTAACCTCAACGGCACTAAAAAAAGGCGATCCCAACCAGCCGTTGGCTATTTTTTATCTGGGCTTTGGCGATGCGGCGGAGGGAAAAACGGAGCAAGCTATCGTCAGGCTTGAACAACTAGCCAACGAATTTCCGAAGGATCCGAATGCTGCCGTGGCCCGAATGAAAGTGGGCGACTTGCAGTTCGGCGCAGGAAAGTTTGATGCCGCCCAAAAAACCTACCAGAAATTTCTCGGCGATTACCCGAAACATCAACGAATCGATGAGGCTCACTATCACCTGGGCAGCGCGTTGGCCGGGCTGGAGCAATGGGATGCCGCGATCAAGAGCTACCTCGCCGTGGGAGAAAAATCCGAGTGGAAACATGAGGCCCTATATCAATCCGCCTGGTGTGACCGTAAGGCGGGCCGCTCGGCTAATGCCCGGAAAAAATATGAGACGATTTTAACCAGTCACCCTGAAAGTGACAAAGCACCCGAAGCCAATCTGGAATTGGCCGAGCTGGAATATGAAGCCGGAAAACACAAGGAAGCCATTGGCCGATTGAATAAAATGATTGAGGTGGACACCGATCGCCGGCGGTTAGCATTGGCGCAATTTCGCCTCGGCCATTGTCACAGTCGGTTGAAGGATTGGGAAAAGGCAAATGCAGCATTCGAAACCTTTCTCACAAAAAACCCGCGTCACGAACTCACCCGCAAAGTTCGGCTCGGATTGGGCCGGGTGCAAATTGAGCAGGGCGAAGACGACGATGCGCTTCGTTCGCTGTCGCACGCAGTGCGGGGCGCCGAACGCGATGAAGTGGGCGCGGAGGCGCAATTTCTTCGGGGCGAAATTTATCGTGCCCAGAAAAAATTTGACGAAGCCATCGACGAATACGCCAAAGTAAACGCCTTCGAGGAATTCGAGGATTGGCAGGCCGATGCGCTCTATGGACAGGCACAGTCGCTGGAAGGCAACGGCGAGGCGGAAAAAGCCATCGAACAATTAAAACAGCTCCTTACCGAATTTCCCGATTCCGCCGCCGCGCGGAAAGCGAAAGAAAAACTAAACCCATAATTTGTATAACCCCTCAACTGAAACAAAAATTGGAATGAAAACTCCCTCAACAAATAAACTCTCAATGGTTTCCTGTTTGGGTTGGCTGGGCTTGGCTCTGACCTTGCTGCTGAACCCTTCGCCCCTCGCCGCCCAAAACAAAGAAGCCGAGGCCGCTTATGAAGCAGCGGTGGGATTGCTCAAGCTGGACTTGTGGGAACAGGCGGCTGAAGGCTATCGCGAATATTTTAAGAACCACCCGAAGCACGCCTTCGCGGGCCAGGCTCATCTCGGGCTTGGGCTGTGCCACTTTAATTTGCTGGACTACGCAGCGGCCGCGCGTGAACTGAAAGCGGCGGCGAATAGTCGTGGCCCAAACAAGCCTAATCCGGTGGAGGTTAATTCATTATTGGGGCTGTCGTTGTTAATGAAAAAGCCCCCCAATCCGAGTGATGCAGAGGATGCGTTTGAGACCAGCCTGAAGTCATTGGGTATTTCGAAATCGGGTGTTTTTAGCCGTACTTGGGAGAGTGATAATGTAAAGGAATGGCTGGGCAAAAATAAGGGTGCGAAGCAGCGGGAAATTGCGGCGGATGTTTTCAAAGGCCTTTTGGAGGCGGCATATATGCAGGGCGAATGGAAATCGGTCATCAATAAATCCGAAGCGTTTGAAGGATTGATTAAGGGGGCGAGCGTGGAACAGCGAGTGCGGGTGCTGACCGGCGAGGCGCAGGAAAAAACCCGGGCATTTCAAGCAGCCGCTGTGGCTTACGAAATGGCTGCCAAACTGGAGGGAAAGGATGGCGCGGAGGCGTTGTTTCGCTTGGGCATGGTTCGTCTGGATCACCTTCGGAATTATGAGGGCGCTGCCGCCGATTTTCATCGCTTCACGGAAAAATTCAAAAACGATAAAAAACAGCCCAATGCCGCATTCAATGAAGCGATCTGTTATCACCGCAGTTATGAGGCCGGAAAAAAGGATCACTTAGAGGATGCGATTGATCGCTTTGACGCGTTCGCGAAGAGGAACCCCAGACATAGCCTGACAGTGACCGCGCTATTTTCCGTAGGCGTGCTGCAGCACAGCGAGGAGAATTGGGCCGCCGCAGTCAAAGCACTGGAGCCCATTATGGGCAATACGGATCCGGCGCTGGGCCAACTGGTTTTTTTGGTGGCGAACAGTCATCATCATTTGGAACACTGGGAAAAATCCGCAAAGTTTTACATGGAGTTTGCCAAAGGAAACGAACAGGCATTAAACGCCGATGTGGCACTGCATAATGCGGGCGTGGCGTTTTCAAATCTAAACAAGCCCGACTTCGACAAAGCCATTGCTGCGTACGAATTGCTGGAGCGCAAATGCCCCGGAAGCCGGCACCTGCCCAGTGCGCGATTGAAACTGGGCATCATCCATTTTGAAGCCGGGCGGTTTGAGGATGCTCAGGGCCCATTCAAAAAAATTCCGGCGAGCCATCCGCTCCGGGCCGACGCAGATTATTTTTTGGCCTGGACGGATTTGGATAACAAAAATCCCGCCGGAGCCGCTAAGCGGTTTGGCCAGTTGAGCGCGCGCTTGAAAAAATCGTCCCCGGGACACCGGTTAATTCCGCTGTCGGATTTGTATGAAGGCACGGCGGAACTTGAGGGCGGGCGATTTGGTAACGCGGAAAAAATCCTTACCAATTTCGTGGCCGATTACTCGAAGCATAAAATGTTGGATGAAGCCGCATTCAATCTTGGCCAGGCGCAAATGAATTTGCTCAAGTGGGGCAGCGCCATCAAGAGCTTTGAACGTGTGCCGGGAGATTCGTACCTGCACGAGCGCGCATTATATCAATCCGCACAAAGCAAGCTCTCAGCCGGTAAGCCCGTTGAGGCCATTCCGTTTTATGAGGCGTTGCTGGAGCAGCACCCGGGGAGCCCCCTGGTCAACAACGTCACATTTGCCTTGGCGGAATTGGAGTTTGAAACCGGCGGCAACAAGGGCGGGGCGGATTCCGTAAAGCGGCTGCTGGCGTTACTGGAGAAAAAGCCCGCGCCCGATTTAGCATTGCGGCAACAGTCGTTGTACAAGCTGGGGATCGTGTATTTTGATCAAAAAAATATGGCGGCCTCGGCCAGGGCTTTCGAGGATTTGCTGAAAAATGTCCCACCGCATCTGGTGATTGATGCCGCGTGGCAGGCGGGCGAGGCGCGCACTAGGATTGCCGGTGAGGCTAAAAAGAGAGATGACAAAGACAATGAACATCGCGCCGCGCTCAAAAATTATGAAATCGCATCAAATGCCAAAATCCCAAAGGGCTCAGATGAGGTTCGGCTGATGCTTTTGAAAGAGCAGGCAGTGATTCGAATCGGGAAAACGAAAGCTTCCTTGGAGCAATGGGTGGCATCGCAAAAGACGTATGAACAATTCATTGAAGCCCATCCCAAGCATAGGCTCATTCGCACCGCCCATCAGGGGTTGGGTTGGGCATTGCAGAATCAGGAAAAATATCCGGCCGCCATTAAGTCGCTTGAGCGAGCGGTGGTCGGCGTATTTCGCGATGATGTTGGCGCGCGTGCGCAGTTTTTGCTCGGTGAGTGCTATCTCGAGCAGGAGAATTACAACAAGGCGATCATCGAATTCTCCAAGGTGGAAACACTCTATTTGTTTCCGAAATGGCAGTCCATGGCGGCCTATGAAATGGCGCAGGCACTGTTGCGCCAGGACGACCGGGCGGGCGCGCGCAGGCATTTTCAGCGTTTGGTGAAAAGCTACCCCGACACCCCCGCCGCCACCGCGGCTCAATCCGCGCTGAAACGGCTCAATTAGATATTTAGTTCCCAATAAAAAATACAATGGAAATCATAAAATCATTTCTTCTCATCGGCGTGTGTACTGCGGCCCTGCTTTGGGTGCTGCCCGAGGGTCTGGCCCAATCCTCCAATAATTCGGCGGGTGGGGAAACCATCAACAGCACCCTCGTCGAGAATCAACCGGAGCAGGTGACAATGGAAAAGAAAACCCTGTGGGAACTCATTAAAAACGGCGGGCTGATGATGTGGCCGCTGGCGCTTCTGGCCCTCTACGGTTTCTTCAAGGCGGGGGTGCAGGTGTACGTCATTATTTTATCGAATAACGAAAAGCGGGATGAGGCGCTGATGGCGCATTTGAATCCGCACGTGATGCCCTTCGATGATTTAAAAAGCGAACTGAAATCCGACATCAGCCAGCGTCCGCAGGGGGCTTTTCCTAAAATGTGTGAGGCGGCGCTAGCGCGGCTATATGAAGGCAAAGAGGCGATGGAAGAGGCCTTGACGCGCGAAGGCGCAATGCAGCTGAGCCGCCTCAAGCGAGGCTTGAAACCCCTGCAAAGCGTGGTGACCGTGGCACCGTTATTGGGGCTAATGGGCACGGTGTACGGGATGATCGCTTCGTTCCAAAGCCTCGGCGCGACGGGTGACAAAGTGGAGATTTTGTCCAAGGGCATTTACGAGGCGCTCGTCACTACCGCGGCTGGGCTGACGATTGCTATTCCGTTCCTGTTTATTTACCAGTGGCTCAACCATCGGGTGGACGAAATAGGCGAAAATTTGAATCGACAAGCGGCGGCTTTCTTGGAAAAATTCCACACCTCTGGGGGAGGCACTGAACAGGAAGCTCAAAAGGGCTCGCAGGAAAACGCTGGCCTCGATGAGGCGTCCGCGGAAACGGAACCGTTTGTGACATGAAATTAATCACGCCACAGGAAGAATCAGAATCGCGAATCGACGTCGCTCCGTTGATCGATATTTTGTTCACGCTGATTATTTTCTTTTTGGTCACCTCCACTTTTGAAAAAGAGGAGAAGGAAGAAAAAGTCCAGCTACCGCGCCACGGCGGATCATCTTTAGCCAGCAAGGAACGCCCCTTTTACATCAACGTCCTCCAGGACGGCTCCTATCGGGTGCAGGGTGAGACCGTTGATTTGGATCACCTGCGGGTGAAGCTCATCGAACGCTTCAAAGAAAAGCCAGAACAACGGGTCGTCATTCGCGGAGACGCCAAGGCGTTTCATGGCCAAACCACTGCTGCTCTGGCCGCCGCCAGTCAGGCGGGGTTTCCTTCCGCGAATATTGCCTGGGATACCAGCGTCATTGAGTAGCTGGGTTAACTAAAAATCATCATTATGAAAATCCGATTCAGAGGAATTTTAGAACTCATCGAGTGGGGATTTGAATCTTTGGCCGATCGGCTCGGCATCAAGCGGCGGCACATCTTGTTTGGTCTGCTCGTCCTGCTCATTTCAGTGCTGTTCACCGGCTGGTACATTTACGAAAAAAACTGGTTCATCGAAGGTAAACAAAAAGCCGGCCGCAGCGAACAGCAGTTGACCATTTCCCTCAATGGCGAAGATTCCGCCGTGCAGGAAATGAGCGAGGAAATTCGCGACTCCATTCTCGAGACCCCAATGGCCGCCGCCTCTTCGGCCCAAGCTTCGGCCCAAGCCGCCTCCGGCATGAACGCTGTGCGGAGCAATCCCCAAAACGCCTCGTCGCAATCCGCCTCCGCCAGCGGAGCCCAGTCATCCGCCAGCGCGGCCGGATCGAACGGATCTTTTTCCCCGTCAGCAT
>CAUZWB010000015.1:0-14231 GCA_963583525.1 Verrucomicrobiia bacterium
AACAGGTGATTGATGGGTTTACGATCGAGGATGGCGCGATCAATACCGCCAACCGCCGCGTGTTTCGCGATCAACCGCGCAAATTGATGCGCGTTTTTTTGCTGATGCAACGCCACAGCTTGCGCTTGCATCCGGACCTCGCCCAAATCATCCGCCAACAAGTGTGGTTGGTGGACCGCGCCTTTCGCGAGGACCCGCACGTGCACGAGACGTTTCTGGAAATCCTCAATCACCCCGGCGCGGTCGGCCGCATTTTGCGCCGGATGCACGAGCTGGATTTGTTGGGCAAATTTCTGCCGGAGTTTGGCCGACTGACGTGTCTTGTGCAGCACGAGTTTTATCACCAATACACCGTGGACGAGCACACGCTGGTGTGCCTCGAAAAACTCGACGGGTTGTGGGAGGAAACGTGGCCGGACTATCGCCGCTACCACGAAGTGTTTGAGGAAATTGATCGCCCCTCCACGCTGTACCTCGCGCTGTTGTTGCACGATTCGGGCAAGGGCATCGAGACCGATCGCCACGAACGTGAAGGCGCGCGCGTGGCCGAGCACGTGGCCGACCGCCTCGGGCTCGATGAAGCGGCGGCCGATAGTTTGCAGCTCATCATTCGGCATCATCTCACGATGGTGCAAGTGGCGCAGCGGCGCGACTTGGAGGATCCGCAGGTGATTGAGCAGTTTGCCGAGGAAATGGAGACGGAAGAAAATCTGAACTTGCTGATGCTGCACACGCTGGCCGATTCGCTGGGCACGAGCAATGATTTGTGGAATGGCTTCAAGGATACTTCGCAGTGGAGTTTGTATTGGAAAACGCGCGCGCTCTTTCGCGAAGGCCCCGTGGCGGTGCGCGCGGAGGAAGAGGAACGCGCCGAGATTGAGGCCGAAGTCACCAAGCTGGTTGGCGACAAAGTGCCGCCTGAGGAAATCACCGCGCACTTTGAGCAATTGCCGATGCGTTACTTCCGCGCCTCGCCGGCTGATGAAATCGCCGAGGACATCGGGTTGGTCAATGAATTCATCCGGCTGCAAATCGCTTTCGACGATCGAATGCTCGAGCCCGCTGTGGAATGGCAGCGCGACCGCGATCGCGGCTATGCCGTCGCCAGCATTTGCACGTGGGATCGCCCCGGACTCTTCAGCCGCATCACCGGCGTGCTCGCCCAGTGCGGGTTGAATATTTTAAGCGCACAGATTTTCACGCGCGGTGATTCGATGGTGCTCGATCACTTTCATCTCACCGACGCCCGCACCGGCCAGTTGCCCACCGGCGAGCAACGCGCGCAATTCACCGAACGCCTCAAGCCAGCCCTCGCCGCGCACGAGGATCCCGATCTCGATCTCGCGGAGCTTCCCGATTCCGGCATCGAATACACCTCGCTCACCGGCGAACGCATCCCCACCGCCATCCATTTCGACAACCGCTCCAGCGCCGAATTCACCGTGCTCGATCTCGAAGCCGAGGATCACGTCGGCCTCCTCTACGCCGTCACGCATACGATAAATGCCCTTGGCCTCACCATCGAGCTCGCCCGCATCAACACCGAAAAAGGCGGCGCCAACGATAGCTTTTATCTAACCGACATCGATGGCGAAAAAGTAGAAGACGAAAGCCGCCAGCAATTCATCGCCACAATGCTCCGCCACGTCATCGCCGCGCTGCACGAGGCGTGATCAACCCTCCAGCAACGCCATAGCCGCCGCTTGGCCGCCGTTGTGGCTGAGGCTGACGTGGACGCTTTTGCCGCCTTGTTCGATTAACAGAATTTTTCCGCGGCCATGCAGTTTTACCGTCGGGCGGCCTTTGGGTTGATGGACGATTTCGATGTCGTGCCAGCCGAGTTGTGCGCCGATGCCGGTCCCGAAGGCTTTGCTGATCGCTTCCTTGCCGGCAAAACGCGCGGCGATGCATTGGGCGGGGTCGCCCTGCGAGAGGCAATATTTAATTTCCTCCTCGCGCAGCACGCGATTCATAAATCGCTTGTGCCAGCGCTTGTAAATTTTGCGGATGCGCTCCACTTCCACAATGTCGATGCCGGTACCAAAAATCATCCGCGATAGCCTTTCATCAGCCGCAACATTTCTTTCACCGCCCTCGGTAAGCCCACGCTCACGGCGTGGCTGATGATGCAGTGGCCGATGTTGAGTTCCTCCAAATGCGGCACGGCGTGCAGCGTGGCGAGGTTTTCGTAATTAATTCCGTGCCCCGCATTCACGCGCAGGCCGAGGCTGTGCGCGTGGGCGGCGGCGGCGATGAGGCGGTTGAGTTCCCGCTTGCGGGCGCGGGCATTGCCAAAGTGCTCGGCAAACTGGCCGGTGTGCAGCTCAATAAACTGCGCGCCCGAGCGCGCGGCGGCGTCCACTTGTTTGGCGTCGGGATTGATAAATAAACTGACTTCAATGTTGGCCTTCGCCATTTTTTTGCAAGTACGCTTCAGCGCGGGTAATTGACCGGCCACATCCAGCCCGCCTTCGGTGGTGATCTCCTCGCGTTTCTCGGGGACGAGACAGACGATTTCCGGTTTGGTGCGTAGTGCGATGCGGACCATCTCGGCGGTGTTGGCCATTTCGAAATTGAACCGCACGCTCACCGCCTTGCGCAGCGCGGCGATGTCGGCATCCAAAATGTGGCGGCGATCCTCGCGCAAATGCGCGGTGATGCCGTGCGCGCCCGCGGCCACGGCGGCGATGGCCGCGTCCACCGGCGAAGGTTCGCCGCGCTTTTGCCCACGTTGCCCTCGATAGCGTGCCTCGCGCAGCGTCGCGACGTGGTCGATGTTGACTCCCAACTTAAGCATCGGGACACGCTACGCAAATTCCCCCGCCTTGCCAACTCTGCGGTGTGTGTTAAAAATTCGTTGTGAAATTTCCGATGCTCATCATCGCCGCGTTGATTATGGCGGGAGTGTTAGTGGGCGATTGGATTTTGCTTCCGTCCGAATGGGTGCTTGCGCTGGCATTGCTCGCAGCGGGCGTGGCGCTCGCCGCCGTGTGGCTGGGCCAACGCTGCGATGGGGCGGTGTCGCAACGAGTAGGGATTTCTGATGACCGCCTCGGGATGGTTTCCGGCATAGCCGATGCCGTGCGGCAAGTGGCGTTGATTGCCACGATTGTGTTGTTGGGTTGGGCTAATTACGCGTGGCAGACTGCGCCCATTTCACCGAATGATCTGCGGCATCTCATTCCGGAGGAGGGCGCGATTGTCACACTGCGCGGCGAATTGGCGGCCACGCCGGAACGCCGTCGCGCGGGTGTGGTGGAGCGCATCTCGATGCGCATTCGCGCCGAGAGCATTACGCGCCGTGGCCAAAGCCAACTCGCCCATGGCACGGTGATGGTGACGACCACGAATCAACTGGGCGAAGATTATTATTCCGGGCAAATCGTGGAGGTGGATGGCGTGCTCATCCAACCCGAGCACGCGAAAGCACCCGGATTATACGACCGCCGCGAAAGCCTGCGGCGTCGCGGCATTTATTTTGAACTGAATACTGACAAACTCACGCGCTGGAAACTCATCCCGCAAAGCAATCCGCCGCGCCGCCCTTTGGCCGATCGCTTTCGCGCTTGGGCGCGGCACAACCTCAGCCGCGGTCAGCCGGAACAGGACGAAGCGCTGGAGTTGCTGTGGGCGATGAGCCTCGGCTGGCGCACGGCGCTCACCGGTGAAGTGGCCGCGCCGTTTATGCGATCGGGCACGATGCATTTTTTTGCGATTAGTGGGTTGCACATCGGCTTGGTGGCGGGAATTTTTGTGGTGTTGCTGCGGGTGCTGCGCGTGCCGCGCGGTTGGGTGGGGGTGGTGGCGATTCCGTTGCTGTGGTTTTACACGGCGGCCACCGGCTGGCAACCCTCCGCAGTGCGGGCCACGGTGATGATGACGCTCATCCTTGCGGCGTGGTCGCTCAAGCGACCGGTTAATATTTTAAACTCCCTCGGCATGGCGGCATTCCTAATTTTGTTATGGGATCCACAGCAACTTTTTCGCGCGAGCTTTCAGCTGTCCTTCGCGGTGGTGTTTAGTCTCGCGTTGGTGATGCCGCCCATCGTGGAGCGCTTGCAAACAGGTGTGCGGCCGGATCCGTTTTTGCCGCGCAAACTCTGGTCGCGCTGGCGGCGTTGGATGTTGGAGCCGTCGTATTGGTTGGTGGGCGCGATCGCTGTTTCATTTTGTGCATGGCTCGCGTCGTTGCCGCTCATTGCGCATTATTTTCATTTGTTTAACCCAGTGGCATTGCTGGCCAATGTGCCGGTGGTGGCGTGCGGCACGCTGGCGTTGGCGAGTTGTATGGGGAGTTTTATTTGCGGCGGCTGGCTGGAGCCACTCACCGTTTTGTTCAATCACTCGGCGTGGTTTTTTATGAACTGCATGATGGCCATCAGCCAATGGACATCCGATCTCCCCGGCGCGTGGCAATACGTGCGCGCACCCGCGCCGTGGATGATGGCCGGCTGGTACGCGGTGCTTTTCGGCGTGGGCACGGGTTGGTTTCTGAAAGCAAACGTGCGCCGTTGGGCGATGGGCGGTAGCGGCGTGTTCGTGGTTTTGTTGTTGGCGAGTTGGCAAACCGATCGACAGGAAGTGCGGATCACGATGCTGCCGGAAGGGCCAATGATTCACGTGGAGGCCAGCGCGCACACATCCAATTTACTCATCGACACCGGCGATGCGATGGCCGTGGAGTATACCGTGCAGCGCCACTTGAAAACACGCGGTGTGGATGAGCTGCACGCCGTGGCGCTCACGCACGGCATCGGCCATCACATTGGCGGCTTCACTAATTTGATGGCCGCGCAGCCGCTAGAGCGTGTTAGTCTGAGCCACGCCAAATCGTCCTCTAAATTTCAAAAAATCGTGCTGGCGGAATTGGCGCAACGAGGGGAATTGAAAAACGAAGTTTCCGCCGGTGACACCATTGGCCCGTGGACGGTGATGCATCCGGTGAAGGGCGATGATTTTTCCAAAAGCACGGACGACGCCCTTGTGCTTCGCGGCGAATTCCACGGGGTGCGCGTGCTCCTTCTTTCCGATGTGGGCTCGGGTGGCTGCCAAGCGATGATGGCCCGCGGCGCCGATTTGCGTGCGGACATCGTGGTCGCCGCCATCCCAAGCTATGGCGAACCCCTGAATGCGGGCTTACTGCGTCTCATTGATCCGAAAGTAATTATTGTTCACGACTGTCAATATCCCATCGCCGAACGTGCCCCAGCCGAGTTGCTTAAACGCCTAAGTGTAAGTGGTGCCGAAGTGTTTTCCGTGCAGCGAGACAAAGGGATTTGCCTTTCCATCGCTCGCGGTGATTGGTGTTTGAAAAACTCAACAGGCGTGTTGTGGCGCAGCCGTGAGCATTAGCGGGGATTTACTCGCGTGCCGGTCGCACAAAACAGCCAAGCCCAATGCAACCCAATCCATTGAGTAACAGAAACGCCGTTGCCAAAACCGAAAGCGCCTCAGCGTTGCGGTTGTTTAGAATGACAGAGCCGGGTTCGGAGCCGGGGCGGATGTCGTAGCAGATCATTTGCTGATCGTTGCGGAGGTAAAGGCGGCCGTTGGCGAGGGCGGGGTTGTTCCAGGTTTTGCCGGGCAGAGCGGGGAGGCGGGCGATTTGTTGGTGGGATTCGGGGGTGGCCTTGGCGAGGGCGAGGTCGCCGTTTTCGCATTGGATGATGAGGTGGCCTTGGGCGAGGAGAAGCTGGCCGTGGCCGTAGTTATCGCCGCGCCATTGTTCTTCGCCGGTTTGGGCATTGAGGCAGACGAGGTAGGCGGCGTTGTCGCCGCCGCCGTCATCGAGGCCATAAAGGTGGCCTTCGTGAAACACGGAACTGGTGAATTTATTTTTCAGGTGTTTGTTTTCCCACAAGAGTTTGGCGGAAAAGGCGTCGCCATCTTTTGCGATTTTTGTGATTTCGATGAGGCCGCAGCCGGTGCCGTATCCGGCGCTGATGAAAATGTGTGTGTCATCGATCACAATGGGTTGGGCGATGTTGTTGTCGTAGCTCACGGTCCATTTTACGGTCCACAAAATTTCGCCGTCTTCCAGCGAGAGCCCTTGGATCGCGCGGCCGGCACAGAGCAGTATTTGTTTGCGTCCGGCCAGCGTGGCGGTGATGGGCGACATGTACGCCTGTTTTTCGGCGGCGGAACGCCACAGGACTTCGCCGGTCATTTTGTCCAATGCAAACACTGTGTGCTTGGCAGTGCCCGCGCGCGCACCGGCAGTGATGATCAGTTTTCCGCCTGCCACCCACGGCGAGGCGCACGTACCGAAGGGGAGGTTGCGCGTGCCGAAGGCGTCGTAAATGTTTTTGTGCCAAATCACTTTGCCGGTGTCGGCGGCGAGGCAATGGAGTTGGCCTTCGGCGCCGAGTGTGTAGAGGCGGCCGTCATCCCATGTGGGCGTGGAGCGCGGGCCCACGCCGCCCATTGCGGATTTGTCATTAAATTTTCCAGCGTACGCGTGTCGCCATAGGCCGCGTCCATCGGCGAGGTTGTAGCAGGTGACCACTTCGCCTTCGGCCCATTGCTCGAGCGTGAAGAGACGGCCATGCGCGAGGGTCATCGAGGCGTGGCCGCCGCCGACTTGGGTGGTCCACGCGGGCTTGGGCGGGGCGGTGTCCCAATCGGTGCGAATGGCGGGCCCGGTGTAAATGCCATCGCGCTGCGCGCCGCGATAGCCCGGCCAATGAGCGGGGTTATCGGGGTTGGGTTTGCGGTCGGAATATTTCCAATCCGCATCGCCGGGCGCGGTCAGCATCCATCGGAGGTCGCCGGGCAAGCCGCGTCCATCCCAGTCCACACGCGTCCAGCCGACCTTGGTCATCAGCAAAATTCCGAGAATGAATTGGACGAGCATGAAGATGAGCAGCATCACAGTCTTTCCTCCGCGCCACGGGAGGCGATGCCGCCACAACAGCCAAATGGCCAGCGGCGGGCAAAGGTAGCTGGCAAGGCGCGGGGAGACTCGCGGTTCGGGGTTGCTCATGGGCGGAGTGTATCTGTGTTGGTGCCGAGGGCAAACGTTTTGGCAAAGGCGCGCGCTGTGTTTATACTGAGCCCGTGCCCAATCCATTTCTCACCGCCGCGTGGCGCGATTTGCTGCTGCTGAATTGGCGCGTGGATCCCGCGTTGCTTGCACCGTCTGTGCCGGCGGGCACGGAATTGGATCAGTGGGATGGCGCGCATTGGGTGAGCCTCGTTGGATTTCGGTTTCTGGATTTGGCAGTGAAGGGGATGCCGGCATTGGGGCATCGGGATTTTCCGGAAATTAATCTGCGTTTTTATGTGCGGCGCGAGGTGAATGGTGAAGTGCGCCGGGGCGTGGTGTTTCTGCGCGAGTTGACGCCGCGCCGGATCGTGGAGTGGGTGGCGCGTGCGGTTTATAATGAGCCGTACCAAACGCTGCCGATGCGGAGTGTCGTGAGCAATACGCAAACGCAATACGAGCTGCAGCAAGCCGGCCAATGGCAGGGCATCACGGCGCGGGCAACTGACAATTGGCGCGCGCCGAATCCGATGGAGGAATTTTTCATCGAGCATTACTGGGGTTACAACCGGCAGACCGATGGCGGCACGATAGAGTACGAAGTGACGCATCCGAAATGGAAAACTCGGGCGGCGGATTTGTCGCGGTTCGATGTGGATGTGGAACGCATTTATGGTTCCGAGTGGGCAAAAGTTTTAGGGCGTGCTCCGGATTCCGTTGTGCTTGCAGATGGCTCGGAGGTGGCGGTGTTTTCTGGCGGGCGGATTTGATTAAGCCAGAATCTCTTTCACCACTTTGCCGGGTTGGCCGTCGGTGAGGGTTTGTTCCTGAGCGGCGCGTTTGTAGGTGAGTTTTTCGTGGTCGAGGCCGAAGAGGTGTAACAAAGTGGCGTGGTAGTCGTAATGGTTTACCACATTTTCGATGGCGCGGTGGCCCCATTCGTCGGTGGCGCCGTGGATGTGGCCGGGTTTGAAGCCGCCGCCGGCGAGCCACATCGAGAAGCCATAGGTGTTGTGGTCGCGGCCGGGGCTTTTTTCGTTTTGCACGACGGGTAGTCGGCCCATCTCGCCGCCCCAATGGACGACCGTGCTGTCGAGCAAACCGCGTCCTTTTAAATCCTTCACCAGCGCGGCCATTGGTCGGTCGATTTTTTTGCAGGATGCGGGCAGGGAATTGATGATGTTGCCGTGGTGATCCCAAAATTGATTTTTCGTGAACACCTGCACAAAGCGCACGCCGCGCTCGACGAGCCGCCGTGCGATGAGGCAGCGTGTGCCAAAATCCTTCGTGGCCGCGTCATCGATGCCGTAGAGTTTTTTCGTGGCGTCGCTTTCGCTGGAAATATCCATCACATCGGCGGCGGCGGTTTGCATGCGGGCGGCCAGTTCAAAACTCGCGATGCGCGCCTCGAGGTCGAGCTCGCCCTTGCTTTTGCCATCGCGATTCAGTGCGTTTAGAAATTCCAAAAATTTTTCCTGCGGCTTGCCGCGCAGATGCGGCGGCGGGTCGAGGTTTAGAATGCGCGGCTCGCGCGCGCGCACGACGGTGCCTTGATAAAGGCTCGGCAGCCAACCGGCGGACCAGTTGAGCACGCCGAGCACGGGGATGTTCACCGGATCGCGCAGCACCATGTACGCGGGGAGATTTTGATTTTCCGTGCCGAGGCCATAGGTGAGCCAACTGCCCAGCGCCGGGCGGCCGGCCACGGTGCGGCCGCTGTTCAGCGCGTGGATAGATTGGCCGTGATTGTTCACGCCGGTGCGCATGCTGCGAATGAGGCAAATCTCGTCAGCGATGGAACCGAAGCCCGGCACGATTTCAGAAAAATCCATGCCGCTTTGACCGTGCTTTTTAAACTTCCATTTGCTGGCCAGCACCTTGCTGCTTGCTTGCGCGGCGTTGTCGTATTTTATTTTCTCGGGAAAATCCTTGCCGTTCCATTTGTCGAGCAACGGTTTGGGGTCGCAAATATCCATGTGGCTCGGGCCGCCCTGCATGAAACAGGAAATCATCGCCTTCGCTCGCGGCACGTGGTGGGGCTGCTTGGGCAGCAGTGTGTGCGCGACCGCCGCGAGATTGGGCTTCACCGGCTTGGCCAGCAATCCCTCCCGCTGCAACAGCCATGCCAACGCGACCCCGCCAATGCCCATCGCGTTTTGGGAGAGGAAATGCCGGCGGGTGGATTGGAGGTGGGGGTTCATATATTATCAATGCAAGGTGGTGGGAATGACCAATGACCAAAACCCAATTCCCAAGGAATGCCCAAATCCCAATTTTAAATCTTGGTCATTGGAATTTCCTTGGGGCTTGGCCATTGGGCAATTGGTCATTTTCTCAATCCACATAAACAAATCGATTCGCGCTCATCAGCGCTTGGCAGTAATTGGCCAGCGCAGTCAGCTCGGGGGTCTTGTCCTTTCGTTCTTTAAAAAGCGCGGTTTGTTTCTGCACAAACTCCCGCGCGCGCGACAGCTCGGCGCCGGTGGGCTCGTGGCCGAGGGCGTGTTCCCAGCCGGCGGCGAGTTGGCGGTCGAGGTCTTTGCTGGCGAGCTTTTGCAGGCGCACGGCCATCACGCGGCTTTGAGCAATCACGAAATTGTTGTTCATAAAAATCAACGCCTGCGGGGCCACGGTGGAGACGGGGCGCTTGGCGCAGTTGGGCTCCATGGCGGGCGCGTCGAAGGCGTCGAGGAAGGAGAGCTTGCGCGAGCGGCGTACTTGCACGTAAAGGCTGCGGCGAAATTCTTCGCCCTTGAGGTCGGCGGACTTGCCGGGCTTGCGTTCGCCGTCGAGATTTTCCTTGCCGATGATAAACTGGCCGACCTCGTCCTCCATCACCGGCACGGGCTTGCCGCCGATTTTCATTTTGATTTGGCCGCTAACTGAAAGAATGGCATCGCGAATTGTCTCCGCCTCCATGCGGCGAATATTCACCCGTCCGAGCAGCCGATTGTCCGGGTCGATGGAATCCTGTTTGGCGTTGCGCCAGGAAACTTGGCGGTAAGCGTCGCTGGTCATGATGAGTTTGTGGAGGCGCTTGAGTTGCCAGCCTTGTTTCATGAAATCGTGCGCAAGCCAGTCGAGCAACTCGGGATGGCTGGGGTGTTCGCCGAGCTTGCCGAAATCGCCCGGCGTGTCCACGAGGCCGCGGCCGAAGTGATGCAGCCAAAATCGGTTCACCAACACGCGCGCGGTGAGCGGATGCTGGCCGTCGGTCAAGTGTTTCGCGAACGCCGTTCGGCGGCCGGTGGACGGGATGGCGGCGTTGTTTTCCGGAATGGCCTTGGCGGCCACCACTGACAGGCCGGCCGGTTTCACGGCGGCCTTGGGCTGGTCGTGGTTGCCGCGATAAAAAACGTGCGTCGTGGGCACCTTACCCGGCTGCTCGGTGAGCGCGCGGATGAACGGCTCCTCCGGCTTGGTGGCGCGGAGATCCTTCGCCTTTTTCGCCATCGCATCGAGCACCTTTTTGCTGAGCGCATCGCGGAAAAATTTGATGCGCGCGTCGATGCGCTTGAGTTCCATCGCCGCCTTGGGGTCGTCCTTTTTGCCGGCGAACTTTTTTCGCTCGGTGTTGAGCTTGCTGATTTCGCCGCTGTATTCGCGGTCGTAAAGGTACAGCGAACCGGCGCTGATTTGGCGGACGCTCGGGTATTTTTTTAACAGCGCGGTTTGTTCGTCATTTCGTTTCTTGGCGCGGTATGCTTCGCGCAGTGACTTGCGGGCTTCCTCCGGCACGGCCTCGAGCTTCCACGTGAGCGTGCGGTCGATGAAGAAATCGACTTTTTTCTGGCGAAGCGCGTCGAGTTTCTTGGCTTCGACTTCAACCTCAGCGGATTTTTTCCGGTCGGCATCCGTGAAAAGAGTGATGCGCCGGCTGTTCGGCGCGCGCCAACGCTTGGGGTCGAGGCCCGGCTCGAAGATGGCGCGGAGCTGATAATAATCGCGCTGCGGGATGGGGTCGTAACGATGGTCATGGCATTGTGCGCAGCCGACGGTGAGGCCCATCAGCGATGTGGAAACAATCTTGAGTGTTTCGGCCATGACTTGATTTCGCGCAGTGGCGTTGTTTGCGTTTCCCGTGCCGTCGGGTGCCATTCGGAGAAAGCCGGTGGCGGTGAGTTTGTCAATTTGCTCGGGCTTTAAATCCGTGTATGGCGGCTTCACCATTTCGTCGCCGGCGAGTTGTTCGCGGATGAATCGGTCCCACGGAAGGTCATCATTAAACGCGCGAATCACATAATCGCGGTAACGCCATGCCCACGCGCGCTCGGCATCGGTTTCATTGTAGCCCTCGGAATCCGCATAGCCCGCGACATCCAGCCAATGCCGCCCCCAGCGCTCGCCGTACCGTGGCGAGGCCAGCAGCCGGTCGATGAGTTTGGCGTATGCCTCGGGCGAGGTGTCGTCCAGGAAATTTTTGACTTCCGCGCGCGAAGGCGGCAGTCCCGTAAGGTCAAACGTTGCGCGACGTATCAATGTGCGTTTGTCCGTCATCTTCGAAAACCCAAGCCCTTTCGCCTTGAGTGTGCGCAGCAAAAAAGCATCGATGGGATTCTTCGCGCCCTTGGGCACTGTTGAATTTTTGATCGGCTGGAATGCCCAAAAATCTTGTTCCTCCTCCGTGATGCCCACCGCGTCGGGATCTTCCGGCTCGGGCCGTGCCGTCTTTGCGCCCTGCGCAATCCACGTGCGCATCAGCGCGATCTCCGTCTCCGCCAGCTTGGCTTGACCCTTCGGCATTTTGCCTTCACTGACCAATTGCAACAGCCGGCTCTTCCGTGGTTGCCCAATCACAATCGCCGGCCCGTGCTCGCCGCCCTCCAGCAACAACCGCCGCAGCCGCACATCAAGCCCGCCCTTTTCCTTGCCGTCCTCTCCGTGGCATTGAAAACAATGCGCTTTGAGAATCGGCCGGATATCCTTTTCGAAAAACACCGGCTCCACCGCGTGTAATGCGCTCGTTCCGAGAATCAATAATGCGATGGAGGCCTTCATCAATCTGCGGTTTTGACTCTAAACAATGCGGGCGCATTCGGCAAGGTTGTGAAATTAACAGTCGCATTTTAGAGTGGACAATTGAGGTGGAGCATTGGATTTTTTCCGAATGAAGCCGTGCATTTTGCTCCTCGTTTCGCTGTGTGTTTTCCAAACACTTTCCGCTGCACCCACTTGGAAAGCCGCCGTGACCAAGGCGGTGATTACGCCGGACAAGCCATTGTGGATGGCCGGTTACGCTTCGCGCAAATCCGGTGCGGAGGGGAAGTTGCAGGATCTTTTTGCCAAGGCGTTGATGGTAGAAGATGCCTCAGGGGAGCGGATGGTGATTATCACGCTGGATCTCATCGGTGTGCCGCGGCCGTTTCGGTTGGCGATGGAAAAGGCGGCACTCGCGAAGTTCAAGTTACCGGCGTCGCATCTGTTGATCAACGCTTCGCACACGCACAGCGGGCCGATGATCCGCGTGGTGCGGCCCATTGGCAAGGGCGCACTCATCCGGCCGGCGACGGCTTCTTACGATAACATTCCCGCCGCCCAACAAGCGCAGCGCGTGGCGGAGACGCTCGCTTACATGGACAAGTTGCACACCACGCTGCTCGGGCTTATCGGCGATTGCATTCAAAACCCTCAGCCCGTGAAGATTGCTTACAGCCACGCGCGGTGCGGGTTTGCGATGAATCGGCGCTTGCCGGTGAAAGACGGTTTTCGCAATAGCCCGAATCCCGACGGCCCGGTGGATCACGATGTGCCCGTGTTGCAGGTACGCAGCACGGAAGGCAAGTTGCTGGGAATTCTATTTGGCTACGCCTGCCACAACACCACCACCGGTACAATGAAGTTTAACGGCGATTATGCCGGTTGGGCGCAGGAATATTTGGAGGCGGACAACCCCGGCGCGGTGGCGCTCTTTGTCACCGGCTGCGGGGCTGATCAAAATCCCTACCCGCGCGGCACCATCGAGCTGGCCAAAAAACACGGCCGCTCACTGGCCACCGCCGTGGAGGCCGGGCTTATTGCGAATCCGAAGACTCTCACCGGTTCACTGCGCGCGGCACTGGCGTATCAGAATATTGATTACTCCAAACACCCCACCCGCCCCGAGCTGGAGGCCCGAGCCAAGAGCCCCAACCGCTACGACAAACGCTACGCCGAGACGCTGCTGGAAATCCTCGACGCCGAAGGCGCGTTGCCCAAGCACTATCCCGTGCCCGTGCAGGTCATTCGTTTCGGCGACCAACTCACGATGGTGACAATGGGCGGCGAAGTGGTGGTCGACTATTCGCTGCGCCTCAAGCGCGAGCTCGGCAAAGGCCGCGCGGTGTGGGTGGCCGGTTATTCCAATGACGTGATGACGTACATCCCCAGTTTACGCGTGTTAACCGAAGGCGGCTATGAAGGCGGCGGTGCCATGCGCTACGTCCGCAGCAATCCGCACCCCAGCCACTGGGCCCGGAGCATTGAAAAACGGCTGGTGGACCGCATCCATTTGCTGGATCGAAAACTCACCGGCGCGCGCGAGTAAAATCTTGCCGAAAAGATTGTCCGTGATAAGATGAGCGGGAGGAATTGGGCGGCACTTCTTGCATCGCCTCGCTTCCAAAAAACATTTTGTAATGCCACCTCCTCCACAACCCGGAGCCGCGCCGCCTCAAAAGAAGGCGACCGTGCGCATCGGCCTCCCGCCCAAGCCGGACGCCAAGCAAACCATTCGCATCAGTCTACCCGGCCGAGGCGGCGGCCGTGCCGCACCGGCCCCGGCACCAGCGCAAGCACCGGCGGCTGTCACGGCACCCGTTCCCGCTGCTGCACCCGCACCAGCTCCTATTCCCGCACCAGCGCCTATTCCTGCTGCAGCACCTGCACCTGTTCCTGCTGCCGCGCCAATGCCGGGGGCTCCTGCGCCTGCGATGGATCAGGGTATTCCCACTTCCGGCACCGCACCAATGCCCGCTGCGGCCCCGATGCCCGCTGCGGCTCCGATGCCCGCTGCGGCTCCGATGCCCGCTGCGGCTCCGATGCCCGCTGCGGCTCCGATACCCGCTGCGGCTCCGATACCCGCTGCGGCTCCGATACCCGCTGCGGCTCCGATGCTCGCTGCGGCTCCAATGCTCGCTGCGGCTCCTGTGGCTGGGCCCATTCCGGTTCCAGCCGCTGGACCCGGCGTGGACACCACCCCTCCGGGTGCGCCTGCACCCTCGCCCATGCCCATGCCCGGCGCGGCACCTGGTATGGCGGCAATGGATCCGGC
>CAUZWB010000016.1:0-14060 GCA_963583525.1 Verrucomicrobiia bacterium
TTCCTGCCGACGCCGGGTCCTTGGTAGACGCCGATCTCCGCTTGAGACAATCCGCCTTTGCCTGGTTTTCCATGTTCCCACTTCGAGCTAAATCGGTGGATTTCAGGCTCCCCAGGATCGACAATCGCGCTTGCCATAGCCTTGCGTGCCGCCTCCTTGTAGCGAACCAGTTGGTCCGGCCCGATCATCATCATTTCCGCAGTATTATTGAAATGATACGGTTTGTCCGGGTCGATGGGTAGGTCCTTGGTAAGCTCAAGCTCAAAACCTAACAGATCACGCATCGTGTTCTGATACTCAAAATTGGTGAGCCTACGCGTCGTTGTGGCGACCGCGACCTTGTTTGCATTTTTTACGTAGTCATGCAAGCCCGACTCGATCCACTTGACGATGGCGGCCCGATCCGCAGCACTTGGCTGATTCTTTTCTTCCTCCGGCGGCATGTCCTGATGCTCAAGTGCATCGAGAATCAGCTCCCATCGTTCAAGCTCCTGACCTGCAGTCAGGTCACCATCCAGGCTGTGTACGGTGATCTTGCCTTTGCTTTTTTTCGGTCCGTGGCACTTAACACAGTACGTTTTAAAAAATGGTTTGATGTGCGATTCAAAACCGGATTTTCCTGAAGGAATTTCAGCGGCAGATGCCATCCCGGCGAGTGCTACGTAAACAGCAACCCGTGTAACCACGGGCACGATACGGGTGCGGAGTAAATGTAAATTCATAAATAAGTTTGGATTATGCCACTGCTAGAAAATTCCTTTTCTGACCGCGACACCCTTCACTCTCCTCGGAAAAATACAGAAAAATTGAATATTAGAGAACTAAAACCTTAAGGTTCCGGTCGGGTTCGCGTGATGATACACGGTGATGGATGCGTTGGTTGCAGGTTTAAGTCCTGCCGGGCCCACCAGTTATTTTTCCTCCTTTTGGAGCTGCCTTTTGGCAAGGTAGGTTTGGAGGAAGCGGTCAGAGGGGGCTTCGGCCCAGGCGGTTTGCCAGAGGTCACCGAGGTATTGGGTGCCGGTTTTGAGTTGGGTCTCCAGGAAAATTTTTCCGCCGGTGGGGGTTTCTGGGCTGAGCCCTTTTTCTTTGTCTAACTGATAAAGGGGTTCCATTTTTTGGTGTTGGGCGAGGATGAAGTTGAGGGCGAGTTGGAAGTGTCCGCTGGCGAGGTCACGGGCGATGGGACGCACAATGAGTTTGGCAGGGCGAAGGGCACCGGCGAGGGCGGCGCGATCGGGGGACTGGGTTGCCTTGAAGAAGCCGCCGTCGATCCACGAGTGGAATCGTTTGCTGGTGGTGTAGCCTTTAGGGTTGTCGCCTACCCAGCCGTTGAAGTGTTTGGTGGTGTGGAGGGGTTGGGAGGCGTCGCCGACGTAGTGGCTGAGGATGCCCATTCGGTAAATGACGTTGGCGCGGGCGTTGGCTTTTTCTTCTTCGGTTCCCATTTTTTCGAATACTTTGAGGTAGGAAAATGCGCTGACGAGTTTGAGGTAGTTTTCGTTAATGGCCCAGGGGAGAAAGCCGGGGTGGCCTTTGGTGTGGTCGGAGTTGGCTTCGGGGAGTTCGAGCTTGAGGCGGGCGCGGGCGTTGGCCATTTGCTCGACGTAGCGGTAGCGGAAATGGCTGAGGTTGGCGGGCTTGATTTGGTAGGGCGCGAGGTCTTCAAGATCGAAATAATGATCGAGGGTGTTCAGGTGGCGCAGGGCTCGGTCGCGATTGTTGCGCCAGCGATCGGGTTCGCCGCTGAGGAAAAGGATGCGCTCGCGGTTGGCGGGGATGCGCACGAATGCGGGGAAATCTTTGGAGAGCGTGGTGAGCGCAAGGTCATTGATGAGCCGGTGGCGCTCGTAATCCCAAGCGTGGGCGGTGAGGGTAAACAAGAGCGCGGCGGCGGCCGTGAACAAGCTGCGATGGTGCTTCATGCGCCGAGGGTGAGGGCGGATTAGGCGCCGCGCAACCGAAAGCTGTTCACGGTTCAAGCCTTACGGCAGTTTCACAATTTCCAAGTTCAACTTGCCGTTGGCTTCGCGCAACAGGATGGCTTGTTGTTTGCCGTAGGCATCCACTTGCACCGCGCCGTGCAGGGCTTCGATGATTTCCACGCCTTGCGGGTCCTTGGCGATGGTCTTGTTGCGGCGGGTGGCGGTCTTGTTGGTTTTCTCCCCGCTGGCGGTGATGAGCTTCATATCGATGCGCGCGGCCCAGTATTTACTGGGGGTGTATTCGAATAGTTTGTGGAACCGCATCGAGTGGGTGACGAGCCATTGCTTGCCGCCGCTTTTGTAGGTGAACATATCGAGTGGACGATTGCCGGAGCCGAGTTCGAGCACGCTGGTGCCTTTCACTTGGGCGCCATCTTTGAGACGGCTGAGCGGAAATTTTGCGATGGGCGTGCAGGCGAAGGAACCAACGAGGTAAGGCTTGCCGGCTTCCTGCGTGAGGATGAAACTTTGGATGGGTGCTTTGGTTTCCCAACGGCCGTGCGCCACGTGATACGTATCGGTGCTATAAATATTGGCGGTGCTTCCGTGAACCATGGGGGTTGGGATGGAAAAGATTTTACTGCGAAAGGCATCGTTACTTTGGCCGGCGGCCAGAACGCGGTTGCCCGCTAGGCCAATGGCGCTGATGCGCGAGATGCGGAGTTTGTCGGCGAGCTTCACGCGCACCCAATTGAGCTTCGCGGTATCTAACGCAGCAAGTTTGCCAGTGGCATCAATTGTTAGAATCGTGCTGATGCCGTCACTTCGCCGGACGCTGATATAAACGGTGCCCGTTTCGGGATTGGCCTTGAGATCATTGATCGTCACTTTTTCGGCGGTGGTGCCGAGGGCGCCGGCCACTTTGGCGGCGAGATTTGCGATTGGTTTGACAGAGGTAAATGCGCCGGTATGGCGGGTGTCGATAGCGACGAGTGATCCGCCACTTTCGGCAACAATCAACAGCCCGAACTGGCCGGCGAACAAATTGCCTGCGCCGTTAAGTTTGAGCCCTCCGTTTTGTGGGTTCTTTAAGAACGTAGCAGTAGCATTGGGCGGGCCAGGGGAACCTTCGGCAAATAGGTTGACGGCGAGGGTGAGGGCAACGAGGGAGGCGAGAATGCTTTTCATGGGCGAAATCGTACCAGCAGGAACGCGGCTGGCAATGCTGAAATTATTATTTTTGATTTTTGATTTTTGATTGGTAGAAAGCAGTCATTTCAATCTCAAAAACCAGCTTGAAAAGCTCAAGATCTGATTGTTGTTACCAAACCTGAGGTTTCACTTAATGCCGAAAAAACAAGTCTTTTCTGTGTTGTTACCGGATGTTTAGCAGGGTTTTTAAAATGTGGGCGGGCACTTTCACCTTGCGTGATGGCGGTTGGGTGGTAGGTTTCCAAGTGTCTCACGGATGAGGCCGATTGCCATGAAACGCCAGTATAAAGCACTCTTGATTTTGTTGCCCTTTCTTGTGGTGGGCGGTTTTCAACTTTGGCGCGCGACTCAACCGGCGCCGGCCTTGATTTTGGAGGAGGCGGCGACTCGGCCGATCAGCTCCTTGCCGGAACAAAAAATTGCCAAGCGGTTTCGCCATGTGAAGCTGCATCCCGATGCGCTTCAGGATGTGCGTGAAGGGGGCAAAATTATTGAACTGGAATTATTTCCCGGTGAGACAGTTCGGATTCGTTTGGAAGCCTCCGAATACACCAGCGGGAACAGCACGGAAGTGATGGGCGAAGTGGTTGGCGTGCCGCGTAGTTTAGCAGTCTTTGTCACCGTGGGCGATGCGCTGGCGGGGACGGTGGAATTGCCCGATGGTCGGCAGTTTTTAGTTAACTATGCCGGCAAGAATGAGCATTCAGTGGTGGAGCTGGATCCGTTGGCAATGCAAACACCGCATGCGTTGCAGGAACATTTTGCCGCCAAGCCGGTGGAGATCGCCCCCGATGCGGATGCGGCAATCATGCCCGCGTTGCAGTGGGGTGTGACCAATCGAGTGAACGGATTTTCTGCGTTCACACATGTGCTCACCCGCACCAACCCTTGGCCTACTCAAGTATTGCAGGGAACGGTGAACTGGGGCCCGCCGATTATCAGCATTATGATTCTCTACACGCCCGAGGCCAAGAAGCAGAGCACCGGCCTGTTGGGAATTGAGACGCGTGCGCGGTTGAGTGTCGCACAGGTGAATGCAGCATTTCGGCGTAGCGGCATTACAGCCAAGCTGGTGATCGCGCACATCGGGCCAGTTAATTATCGCACCTCTGGCAATCTGGTGACTGATCTCAAGGCGCTCACTTATGGAACCACTATGGATTTGTACAACGTGCATGTGATGCGGCAGCAATATCGCGCGGATCTTGTTTCGCTGTTTGTGGGCGCGAGTCCGGGCGAGTTGTTTCACGGAACCGGCTGGATGATCACGAGTTTCAACCCCGCACCGAGCTACGGAATGACGGTGTTGGAAGGAGTGTACGCGCCCACCTCAGTGTTTGCACATGAGATCGGCCATAACCTCGGTTGCCAACATGCCACTAACGACATCGGCAGCTGGGTCAAGGGCGCCTTCACCAATTCCAACGGCATGCGATTTAATGTCACTGTGAACGGCCAGAATTATCCGATGCGGACCATCATGGCCTACGGTGCGGGTCCGCGTTTGGGGTACTATTCCAATCCCAATATCAATGTTTGGGGCTCGCCCACCGGCAACACCAACTCCGCCAATAACGCCTGGACCATTCAGCAAACTGCTCCGATGGTGGGCAATTACCTCACACAAATAATTCAGGCCAAGAAGTTGACGAACAACGCCCGTTCGCAACAGGCCGTTCCCATCAATCGCGCAACCGTCCGCTGGCCCACTGGCGGGTTTAACGGAAACTAACGGAAACAAACCGCAGTTTCGGTTTTCATTTTCGAATTATTTTCGAATTCCAATGCACCACAGATGTTTGTGCGTGCGCAGAAAAAACTGCCCTTCTGAGGCCGCGAGCGAAGCGTTTGTCAATGTGCCGTCCAACGAATTGATGCCGATCAACTCAAATTTTGGACGAGCCCGAAGGACGATTGTTTCGCCGGATTGATTGGGGATGAAAATTTTATCGCCAGCCAACAACATCGAGCTCCACGATTCCTGCTTCGCGCCACGTCCGCGCACGCGCTCGGAGAACTTCGCTTTCCCGGTTTTCAACTCCAGGCATTCCATGATGCCATTGGTATTGAGAACGTACACGTGACCCTGATGCACCACCCCGGAACCCAGACGGTTTGGGGTTCGTTCAGTGCGCCAGAGAGTATGGGAGCTCATATCATCTTTGCCGCCAATAGGTACGGCCACGGAAGTGCCGAAGAAGCCGCCCATGCCCACGACCACGCCATCGCCCACGATGGGCGAAGAATATATCATGGGATTCAGTCCGCCGCATTTCCAAAGCAACCCTCCGGTTAGCGGCTGAATGCCAGTGAGCGAACCTGGAAAACTCATGATCAATTCCTCGTGCTTCTTGCTTTTGACAATGATTGGAGTGCTGAAACTGCAAATCCATTCCCGGCTTTTATTGCCGCGAAACCCATCCGTGCGCTTGGCGATATTCACGGCGGGGTCGTTAAATTTCCAAACCGTTTTCCCGGTTCGCTTGTCCAGCGCCAGCAGATGCGCTTTGGGATCGGGCCCACGGTAAATGTAAACGAGATTGCCGTGGATGACCGGTGAAGCGGCAGAGCCCCATTCGAAACTAATCTTGCCGAGGTCGCGTTTCCATAATTCTTTTCCGGTGAGGTCGTAGCAAAACACGCCGGCCGAACCATAAACGGCGATGACCCGCTCGCCATCCGTGGCGGGTGATTCGCTGCAATGAGGATTGGTGCGGTGCGATTCCTCGGGTGCGGTGTATTTCACCGCGCGTTGCCACAACAGCTTGCCGTCGAGCCGATCAAAACAAAACAGCGCGCGTTCCTGTTTTGCTTCCAAGGGTTGGGTGACAAAAATCTTTTCGCCCCAAATGATTGGTGTGGAATTGCCGCGTCCGGGCAGTGGAATTTTCCAGGCAATATTTTCTGTGGCACTCCATTTCAACGGAAGATTTTTCTCGTGGCTGATGCCAAGGCCGGTTGCCCCGCGCCACATCGGCCAGTGATCCGCGTGAAGGGTGAAGGCGAGGATCGAAGACACAGCTAAAATAATTCGCATACGCGAAGCATAAGCCTTCGTCCATCAGCCGCAAGCCAAAGGTAAGGCCGGCTTTCCAAGCCGGTCGCAGCACGCCTCACCTTGACGGCTGGCCCGCCATCGGTTCCAATCGCGCCATGGCTGATCTTGCATCCATCGCCGACACGCTCGGCCTCTCAAAATATCAGCGCCACATTTTTTTGTGCGCCGACCAAACCGAAGCCAAGTGCTGCCCCAAGGAAGACGGCTTGGCCTCGTGGGGTTTTTTGAAGAGCCGCCTGAAGGAACTAGGCTTGGCCGGTGCCGAGCCATTGGTGTTTCGCACCAAAGCCAATTGCCTCCGCGTCTGCCAACGCGGCCCTATCGCCATCGTGTATCCCGAAGGCACTTGGTATCATTCGTGCACGCCGGAAGTGCTGGAGCAAATTATTCAGGAACATTTAATCGGCGGCCGTGTGGTGGAAGAGTTTGCTTTTGCGAACGCGAAGGGGATGCACGAGAACAATTAGCGGCGATGACAGCTTTGCACGTAATCGACGATGGGTTGCTCATCATCGCCGGCGGCAAGGGTGATGCGTAGCAGCTCGGCGGGGTGGACGTTTTTCTCACGGAAAAACTGGCGGTCGCCGCCTCAGCCGTACATGAGGTCGGCGGGCAAATTTCCAGCGAGCTTGGCGCGGGCTTTGGTGATGAGGCGCGGGAGCCACGCGATGCCTTCGACTTCGGCTGACTTGGTGGGGAATTCATCAAGGCCCATTCGGTGTTCGGCGGGTTTGCGGTTGAGGGTGTTTTTGAAATGGTCGAGTCGCACGGATTGTAGTTCCTCGACATGCTCATAAACCACATCGCCCCATCGCACGTAGTCATCGCAGAAATCGAACATCTCCAAAGCGCTGCAGCCGATGGATTCGAGGAAGGTAACCTCATCTTTCTCGAACATTGTTTCGGGGCTTTGCTGTCCCGCCTCGTAGCGTTTCACGCCGGTGAAAAACAGTTTATGGAATTGTTGTCGCCAGTTTTCGTTCATGTCTAGTTTCGCAACTCCACTTCAGCCATAAGTTTGTCGGTGGCGGTGTAGGCCTCGGCCACCCATTCGACGATCTTGGCGGGATCGGGCGCGTACTCCAGTTCGAGGCTGATGGCGCCGTCAAAACCCAAATCCTTGATCGCTTGCAAATAGGGCACGAAGGGAACCACACCGCGGCCGGGCGGGAGATCGCCGTGTACTTCGCCATCGCAATCGGAAATGTGAACGTGCCCCGCGCGGCCTTTGAGGGCGGCGAGGCTTTCGGGCGGGCTGTCGCTCAGCACCATGTGACTGATGTCGATATTTGCTTTCACGGCGGGGCGATCCACGTCGGTCAGGAAACGATCCATCTCGCCGATGGTGTTGATGAGTGAAAGGTCAAAGGGTTCGAGCTCGATGACAATCTCGAGGTCGCGTTCCGCCGCATAATCGCCGAGCGTTTGGCAGTGTTCGACGGCCCAATTCCATTGGTCGGCGGGCGGGATCACTTCCTTTTGCCAAATGTATTCGCCGATCACGAGCAGGTAATTCTTCGCGCCGAGCGTTACGGCCATATCGAGGTAGCGTTTGCAGCGCTCGACATGAAATTTTTGCACGCTCGGATTAAAATCAATGAGCCCCACGCTCACCCCTACTACGCTGATGATCGGCAGCTGCAGTTCATCGCAGGTTTGTTTGACCATCGTGATGCGGTCGCCGGCGTTGTCGTCGAGCGGATCCTGAAAAATATCCACGCAGTCGAAGCCAAGTTCCTTGGTCCTGTGCAACCCGTCGACCAAGCCGACGCCGTGTTGCTCCCAAGCTGAGTTTATCATGCCGAGTTTCATAAATTATCCTTTTGTAATTTCGTCAAGCGAAACAGCGCGGTGTTCGCGCGCACTCAAATAAGCTGCTTCAACCAATGCCATCGTGTCCAAATTATCGCGCCCATCGATGGCGGGTGGGTCGCCGGTTTCCAGTGCGATGAGTAATTGTGCCATGGTGCCGATAAAGGCGTCGGGGAACCAGCTTTCCTCCCAAGTGGGCGTGTGAAAATTTTCATCACCTTTAGTGGCGTAGCGAATGGTGGAGGGCGTGGTGTACGGATCTTGGCACCAGCCGATGTCGCCGATGGCGAGGCCGTCGAGGCCTTCGATGCGCCATTGGATGCCGATGTCTGCGGGGGCACCTTCGCGGGCGGGGCCGGTCCAAGTGTCGTCGATGGCGATGACGCGCAGGCCATTTTTATATTCGAGGATGTAGCTGGCGATGCCGTCGGTGTGTGGGAAATCGGTGCGCGGGTCCGTTCGCGTGCTGCAGTAGATGCGCTCGGGATTGCCGAACCAATATCGAAAGGTGTCGATATGGTGAATGGACATGATCCGTAGCGTGACCCAACCCTGTTCTTTTATCCACGGTTTCCAATGAGGAATGCCGCGCATGTCGAGCGTGGCCAGCACGGGTTCGCCGATCGTGCCGTTGTCCAAAAGCGTTTTGGCGGCGCGCACGGATTGGTCGTACCGCATATTTTGGTTCACAGCCAATACAATGCCGGCTGCTTCGCAGGCTTCCACTGCAGCGACGGCTTCGGCGTAGTTGGTGCCCAGCGGTTTTTGCGCGAGGATACCTTTGGCGGTGCCGCGCGCGCAGGCGGCTTTGATGGTCTCGAGTTGTTTGTGCGGCGGCACGGCGAGGTCCAGCACTTCGATGGATTCGTCATCGAGCAGTTGTTCAATGGAATCGTAAACGGTGGCGATGTGGTGTTGCGCGGCGCATTTGGCGGCGTTTTCCTTTGTGCGACTGGCGATGGCGACGGGATTGAAACCGGCTTTGGTGTAGGCTTTGAGGTGGCAGTCGCTCATAATGAAGCCGCTGCCAACACAGCCAATGCGCCAGTCTTTGCGCTCAGGGAGAGGGGAATGGATGTTGAGATTCATGCGTCGGATTTTTCGCCCGAACCGGTGGTAGCATCTTCAGCAGGGTTCCAGAAATCCGCGCTCTTTTCAAAAAGTTTGCTGCCCATTTCTTTGATGGCGGTGTCGGGTAGTTTCTCGATGGGGCTGTAAAAAGGATGATGAGATTCTTTGTAGGGATTGTTGTGCTTGGTGTTGTAGCAGCAAATGAGCGACCAGCGCGGGTGCTCGGAGGTGTTTTGATCGGAGCGATGGAGGAGGTTGCTGTGGAAAAAAAGCGTGTCGCCGGGGGCGAGTTCGACGTGCACCGTTTCCATCACCTTTGCGGCTTCGTCCACGCGCTCGGGATCCGCGCCGGTTTGGTCACCATATTCCCCGTGTTCAATGCGGCCTAATTTGTGAGAGCCTTTCAATACTTGCAGGCAGCCGTTCGCGCGAGTGTTGGGATCGACGGCGATAAAGGCCGAGCCCATATCGGGCCAAAGGCAGCCGTTTTGGTACCAGTAGCCGTAGTCTTGATGCCAGCTCCACGCGCCGCCGGTGCGCGGTTGTTTGATGCTCATCTTGCTGTGGTAAAAATATACCTCATCGCCGAGCAGCGCTTCCATGGTGTTGACGATGCGCTCACTGCGAGCGATGGAACCCCAGAGATCTTCGCCGGCAGAATTCCATAGCACGAGTTGCGCCTTGCCGCCTTCGCCGTCCTTGAGGTCGTAGGCGTTGTCCTTGAAAGATTGATCAGCATGCGCGGCGGCGCGGAGGATATCCGCCTCATCGGAATCAAACAGGTCGCGCACAATGAGGTAGCCATCTTCTTGAAAGGAAGAAACATGTTCTTCGGAAATGGTGGACATGTGGGTGACGATGCCGAGCGCGCGTGGGGATGTCAACCGTCCGTGCCGCCCGCCCAATCGGGGCGTTGTTGGAGGTGGTAAAGACGCTCACCGGCTTTGCGTTCGAGAAAAACGCCTTCGTCTTCGCGGTTGGCGTAGTCTTCGATGTTGATGGTGCGGTGGTCGACGTAGCCGAGATTGATTTGTTTACACATCGCCTCGGGAATGCCGGTGGCGAGCGTGACGGTGACGCGCGGTTGTTCATTACCTTTTTCGTCCACCGCGCCAATGCCTTTCACGTGGCCGGAGTGGGCGAGCAATCCCCACGGGAAATCCTTGAAGCGTTCCCAATGATGCTGGAGATACGCGGAGCAGTGGTATCCAATTTGCCTCATTGTATCGCCATGGGAAAAACTGACCTCTGAAATGTGCGGCGCGTAAATGATCAGCTCGCCGCCATCGGCGAGGATGGGTTCGAGTTTGTACATACATTTGCCGCCGACCCAAAGGTCATCGTACATCGGCGGCGCGCAGGAAAGAATGGTGTGAAAGGGGCGCTCTTTGTACGTGATGTGCTCGGTGGCGGAAAGATCGCTGGCGGCATCCCACGCGCTTTCAGGCGTGCCAAAGAAAAGTCCGGCGAGTGATTTGTCCGGACGCACGACCATACAAAAGCAGGACTTTTCGATGTCCACCATCGCCCCGGCGTGATCGACAATTTTGCGTACGGGCGTCCATTTGCTGCCGATGATCATCGGATTGGTGACCACCGCGCCGAGCCAATGGAAAAAATTCAACACCTCCGGTCCGCTGATGCCGGGGAAAAGATATTTGTTGCCGCCGGAAAAGCCGACCACCTCGTGTGGAAACACCGGCCCGAGAATCATCACTTGATCGTACTGGTAGATCTTGTGGTTAATTTCCACCGGCACGTCCATTTCAAAACGTCCGCCGGAAAGCTCGCCGATGGTGCTCGCGGGAATGACGCCGAGGTTGCGCATCGCATCGGGGTTGTCCCACTCGTGATTGTGAAACGCGACGTCCGCGTATTTGCCGCGGCGCTCGTCGAGCGTGATTTCCAGCCGCTCGCAAATGGCCTCCTCGCTCATCGCGTGATGAGTGCCGAGCGCGATCATCACATCGAGCTTCGCCGCGCTTCCACCAATTTGTTCGTAAATGGCTTTGAACAGTTGGCCGATGGGAGCCGTGCGCGTGGCATCGGGGACGATGAGTAAAACTTTTTTGCCAGCGTATTTTGCCGCAGGCAGCGATTGCGCGACAACTTCGTTAACCTGTGATTCGGTCAATGAAGTTTCAGTTTCGGCAATTTTGGAAATGGAGTTCATTTGGGTAGGGACGCGCTGTGCGCGTCCCGGACACGCACAGCGTGTCCCTACCGGGGCTAAATCGTTTGCGAAAGAAATCCGCCGTCCACCACGATGTCCGAACCCGTCACAAAGCTCGCCGCTTTTTCGCTGGCGAGGTAGACGGCTGCGCCGCCAAGTTCGCTCGCATCGCCGAAGCGGCCCATGGCGGTGTGGCCAAAGATGGCTTCGCCGCGTTCGCTGGGCGTGCCGTCATCTTTAAGTAACAGCTTCTTGTTTTGCTCCGCTGGGAAAAATCCTGGCGTGATGCTGTTCACGCGCACGCCTTTCATCGCCCATTCGCGGGCGAGGAATCGAGTGGCGCTGAGCACGGCGGCTTTGGAGGCGGAATAGGCGATCACTTTGGAAAGCGGCAAATGCGAGGTGACGCTGGCGATGTTGATGATGCTGCCCTTGCCGCGCTCGCACATTGCGGGGCCGAATTCCTGGCACGGGAGGAGAAAGCCGCCCACAAGGTTGAGGTCAAACACCTTCGCCCACGCGGGTTGGGGGATTTTTTCAAAGGGCATCTCGGGCGTGACGGTGGCATCGGGGTGATTGCCGCCGGCGGCGTTTAGCAAAATGGTGGGCGCGCCGAGGGCTTCGGTTACGGCTTCGTGGCAGCTTTTGAGGCTGGCGGGATCCATCGCGTCGCAGGCGAAAAACTGCGCGGTGCCGCCGACGTCGGTGATTTCTTTCACACGTGCTTCGCCGCGTTCGGCACTGCGACCGGCCACGGCGATTTTGGCGCCGGCCTCGGCCATGGCTTGGGCGCACGCACCACCGAGGGCACCGGTGGCGCCGATGACTACGGCGACTTCATTATTTAGATCAAATAGACTCATGAACCGGCGAGCATGCGCGAAGGGTTTCGCGCGGAAAAGAAAATAACGATTGGCGAAGGCGGGCGCGCCCGTTAGGTTCGCGCCGATGAGCGATTTACCGCAACCGCAAGTGGTCATTACCCACGAGAGCGACTTGGATGGATTTGTGTCCGGCCACCTTCTGCAACGTTTGGCGAACCATTTGTTCGACCAACAAACGCTGTTGCAAGCGTGGAATTACACCAACTTTGAACGCCGTCCTCTGCGCGAAAACTGCGCGTGGGTGTGTGATCTTAATTTTTCAAAACGGATGGACCGCGACAATTGGTTGATTGTCGATCACCACCAAACCGACGTGGATCCGCAACGCGCGCGGCTGATTCTCGATCACTCCAAGTCCGCGAGTTTGCTGTGCTACGAGCTTTGCAAAGAGCACGGGCTTGGCAATGAGAAGCTCGATCGGCTCGTGCATTTTACCAACGTGGGCGATTTGTATCTCACCGATGACCCGCACTTCACGGAGTCCATTGATTACGGCAGCCTCATTAAACAGTATATGTTTTGGAATATCGCCAAGCTCATCGAGGGCGATTTGGAGTCGTTGGTGGATCATCCGCTCATCGAAGTCATCGCCACGCGGCGGCGGATTGAAAATCCAATTGGCTACGAATACGCCAAGGCGCACATCACGCCGTTGTCGGATACGGTGGCGATGATCGAGTCGCCCATTGGCGATACCAACGCGGTGGTGCATCAAATGCTGACCGAAGAAATTACGCCGCAGCCGGTGATTCTCACGGCAGTGACGCGCAATCGTTCAGTGAGCGTGAGCTTGCGCAGTCGCAATGGCGAGGCATTGCCGGTGGCCAAACTGCTGCAGGGCGGCGGCCACCCCAATGCGTGCGGTGCCACGCTGCCGCAAACCGTGCAGCGCATTCCCGATGCGGTGGATTACTTGAAGAAAACGCTGAACCCGAAGCCGGGTGGGGACGGGCTTGGAAATTTGGGGGATGCGTTGGAGGGGTTGAAGGTGTGATGGTAGGGACGCGCTGTGCGCGTCCACGGACACGCGCAGCGTGTCCCTACCGGGCTTCGAGCCAATCTTTCAATTTCCGTAACGCATCAGCCCGGTGGCTGTTTTGGCTTTTTGTTGGCTCGCCGAGTTCGCCGAAGGTTTGGTCGTGGCCTTCGGGTTGGAAGAGGGGATCGTAGCCAAAGCCATTTTCGCCACGGGGTTCTTTAGTGATTTGTCCTTCGCATACGCCGTGGAAAATTTCCGGCTTTCCGTATTGGCCCGCGCGGGCCAGCGCGAGGACGCAGCGGAAGCGCGCGGCGCGGTGGTGTTTCCGTTGGCCGGAAAGTTCGTGCAATAGCTTGGCGTTGTTTTGTTCGTCGGGGGTGTTTCCCGCGTGTGAATCAGTGGCGGCGTAGCGAGCACTGCGCACGCCGGGCGCGCCATCGAGCGCATCCACTTCGAGGCCGGAATCATCGGCGAGCACCCAGCCTTCATGCCAGTCTTCGTTTTGCTTGAGCCAGTTGACGAGTGAAAGCGCCTTGAGCGCGGCGTTGCCGGCGAGGGTGCGGGCGGTTTCCTCCACCTCGGGGGCATCGGGAAAATCAGCCAACGTGCGGCAGGCGAAATCTGGCCCGAGTAGGGCCTGGATTTCTTCTGCCTTGTGCGCGTTGCCGGTGGCGATGACCACGGGAGTGGCCACTAGGATTTGCCAATGCCGCTGAGCAGATCTTTGATGCCGCCGAGTGAGCCAATGATGCCGGTGGCCTCGTAAGGCACGTAGACGACTTTGTTGTCCTTGCCGGAGGTCATTTCCTTGAGGGATTCCAGATAGCGGACGGCAATAAGATATTGCGAGGGATCGCCCTTGGTGCCGGCAAGGCCTTGGGTGAGTAGTGCGATGGCTTCTTTTTCCGCGTCGGCCACTTTGATGCGAGCCTCGGCTTCACCTTCG
>CAUZWB010000017.1:0-13946 GCA_963583525.1 Verrucomicrobiia bacterium
AACCATTTGATTCTAAAGAAGAAGCAATTACCGAAGCAGTGAAGCAAGGATTTGATTCGAAACTTGAAGTAATGAGTATTGATGAGCAGTACCGCAGTTTCTCACATGACAGGTGAAATTCAATTGCATTTTCTAATGAACACACGACGATATTTTTTGAAAACTGGGGCCGCGTTGGCGGCGGGGTTTGGGGGATTGCAATTGCTCACGAACACGGCTGGGGCGCGGGCGGTGAAGGGATACGGGGCTTTGCGGGCGGATCCAAAAAAGATTCTGGATTTGCCGAAAGGGTTTTCGTACCGCGTGATTTCTAAAGCGGGCACGCGAATGGCCGATGGTTTGCAGGTTCCAGGTGGGGCGGACGGAATGGCGGCGTTCCCGGGGGAGAACGGGTTGACGGTGTTGGTGCGAAATCACGAGTTGAATCCGGCGATCACGGGCTCGGGCGGTGCGTTTGGCGAAAGTAATAAAAAACTTACGGATAAAATTCGCGCAAAAATGTATGACGCCGGCGGGCGGCACAAGGGCAAGCAAGTCCCGCCCAGCCTCGGCGGCACGACGACGGTGGTGTACGACACAAAACGCGGGCACACGGTGCGGGAATTTCTCAGCCTCGCGGGCACGGTGCGTAATTGCGCGGGCGGGCCCACGCCGTGGAATAGCTGGATCACCTGCGAGGAAACGGCGGATCGTGCGGGCGGCACGTTGATGCGCGACCACGGTTATAATTTTGAAGTGCCGGCCACCACGCAGCCGAGCCTTGCGCACGCGGTGGCGTTGAAGGCGATGGGGCGCTTCCGGCACGAAGCGGTGGCGGTGGATCCCAAAACGGGCATCGTTTATCAAACGGAAGATTTGGGCGACAGCGCGATTTATCGATTTATTCCAAAGACCCCCGGCACGCTCGCCGCGGGCGGGCGGTTGCAGGCGCTGGTGGTGCGCGATTCGTTTACCTTGGACACACGCAACTGGAAGAAACAATTCGTGCGCGTCGGCGCGAAGCATTTAATCACGTGGGTGGACCTCGATGAGGTGGAATCTCCCAAAAATGATTTGCGACTGCAAGCGCAGGCCAAAGGCGCAGCGAAATTCGCGCGTGGCGAAGGGATGTGGTGGGCGGATGGCAGTGTATATTTCGTCTGCACCAATGGTGGCAAAAAACAGCACGGCCAAATTTGGAAATACATCCCCGCCACCGGCACGCTGGAACTCTACGCGGAGCCGAATGATCAGGCGATCATCGACCGCGCGGATAATCTCACGGTCGCGCCGTGGGGTGATTTGGTGTTGTGCGAAGACGGTCCGGGCGAGCAATTTCTTTCCGGCATTACGCCGCGCGGTGGTTTTTACAAAATCGCACGCAACGCCGTGAGCAACAGCGAATTCGCAGGCGCCACTTTTTCGCCGGATGGCACCACGCTCTTCGTGAACATCCAGCGCCCGGGATTGACCCTCGCCATCATCGGCCCGTGGCGGCGGACAGGATAAGCGGGTTTATGTGAACACGAATATTCAGGGTAAAAACCATCCTGTTCATCCTCAATAATTGTGTTCAATACCGATCCCATAAATTATTTGGATGCCGCAGTGGCAAGCCATAGCCAAGCTGTGCAGGCGTAAGCGTCTCGGCATGGCCATCCACAAAGGCGTTGTTCGCACGGCCAAGATGGCGGGGCATCAATCGCGCAGGGGCAAAATACCAAAGCGGATCCGCAGCCGAGCGAAGCGTCCAACAGCCACGCGGGCGGGTGGCGTCTTCCTGCCATTCATCGAGTGGGCGGTTCATCGTGGCGCGTGTCACGAATGCGGCATCAGCAAACAACACGGTTTGCGAAGGCCGTTGAATTTCCGCCAAGTACGTTGTGTCGGTTTCCGATTGCACAAGAAATGCGCCGGACACTTGCAGGTTCATTCCATAACCGATGGCGCGCTCTGAACCGCAGTGCATGCAGGGGCATCGAAAAATGCGGTCATCGCCCACATAGTTTTGCAGGAGGTCGGGCCAGAAAGTCATGTTCGCCGTAGGCACCAGCGCACCGTTGTGAGGCGGACGCCACACGGCGTGCGGAACAAGTTGGTCGTTGTGATCGCTGGAATAAATAGTGTGCGCGATGGCAAGATTTCGGGTGTTGTTCAGGCACTGCAGCTCCCGCGCCTTGTCGCGCACCTTTACAAAGGCCGGGCCCATCATCGAGAGCATCATGGCCATGAGCGCAAAGATCACAAGCAGCTCGATGAGGGTAAACGCCCGGGAGCCCCCTTGGCCTCCACGGACATTAGCAAGCCGGTCCGTATTCATAGTTAAACAGACGCGCAACGGACAACGCTGGTTACTGCAGGCTCGCAAATCGGGCGGCTGGATGTTATATTGATGGTATGGAAACAGAACAAACTCCGCAGGAGAAAACCAGCAACTTCAGCGAATGGCGCTGGCCGATTGTGATTCTGGTGCTGGCGTTGATTGCGTTGGGGGCATTTATCAAATCGCTGAACACCGCAAAGGAAACCACCATCGCCACGGTGAAAGAAACAGCGGACGCGGTGGAGGAGAGCTTCCGTAAAGTGTCAGATATCGCGGAGCGTTTTCAGCAAACAAAAATCACACACACCTTTGAAGAATCCATCCCCGAAGTCAAAGGCACCGGCGAAGGCAACCTCGAATTAGCCACGATTAAGTACACTGAAACCATTAAACGCGCGAACAAGCGCACTATTCTGTGGCGACAAATCAGCCTCGGCACCACCGTCACCGAAATCAAAGTTCCCGCTACATTTCGTTATCACTTGCGCCTGAGTGATCCGTGGAAGCTCGAAGTCCATGAGCAGCAATGCGTAGTGATTGCCCCGCGCCTGCGCGCCTCACTGCCGGTGGCCATCCACACCGACCGAATGTCAAAACGCTCCGAACAAGGCTGGGGCCGCTGGAATGCTGATGAACAAATGGCCGCGCTGGAGCGCTCACTCACCCCGCGCCTCAACGGCTATGCGCAACAGGAAAATCATGTGAGACAGGTCCGCGAAGAAGCGCGTCATACGGTGGCGAATTTTGTGAAAGAATGGCTGCTCAAAGAAGATCACTGGCGCACGAACCGCTTTAAGTCCATTCGCGTCATCTTCGCCGATGAAGCCGAAGCTCATCGGGCGCTGCTGAATCCGACGCTGGAACTGAACTGACGCGCGCGGCGGCCTCTGGTTTCGCCGCCGGTTTGTCCGGCTTCATGGGAAACACCGAAGCCATCACTATTACCTGAACGATGCCCGCCACGCCGATGGCCGTGAGCATCACCGTCCACGTCTTCAGCGTTTCCTTTTCCGTGAAGCCGCTCATTCGCTGCACCACCCAAAACCCGCTGTCATTCATCCACGAAAGCGGGAACGCGCCAAAGCCAATGGCGAGGCAAAAATAAATCGGATGGCAGCCCAGCGTGCCGGCCTCGAGCATTGACGCAATAATCGGTGCCATAATGCCCGAGCCGGTGATCATCGACACCGTGGCCGAGCCTTGCGCCGCACGAATCACCGCCGTGAGCAGCCACGCCATAAACAGCATTCCGACGGTGTTGCCCTCGCTCACACCGATGGCCTTGATGGTGTCGCCGATTCCCGAGTGGCCGATCATCGAGCCGAATGCCCCGCCCGCGCCGGTGATCAGAATGATCACACCCGCCGTCTCCAGCGGCGCGCCCATCGCTTCGCCGAGCTTTTCCATCGTCCAACCGCGCTGCCGCGCCAGCGTGTACATCGCGATCACGGCAGCAAGGAACATGGCCACGTTTTTGTTGCCAACAAACTCGAGCCACGTTTTCACCTCCGGTGAAATGGTGACGCCCAGTTTAGCCGCAAGGCCGAGGAAGCTGACCATCGAGATCAACACCACCGGCAACAATACCGGCAAAATGGAAAGGCAAAACCCGGGCAACTCGTCGTCTTTTTTCTCCACGATTTTCCCCAGCGCATCGAGCGAAGATCCTTTGGTTTCGCGCAGCGGAATTTTGAATCGATCATTAAATCGGTTCGCCAGCCACATCACCAATGCCACCGGGATGATGGAGGCGAGCAGCCCGGCAATGATGGCGTTGCCGGCGGGTTGGCTGAGGTTCTCCGCAATCATCAATGGCCCCGGCGTGGGCGGCACGATCGTGTGGGTAATCGCCCCGGCTCCGGCCGCGGCACACACGTACAGTGTATAATTTTTCCCGGTCCGCAGCGCCAAGGCGCGAGCCAGCGGGATGAGCAAAAAGAAAACTGTGTCAAAAAAAACCGGGATCGAAAGCACAAACCCACTGATAAGCATCGCCCATGCCGCGCGGCTTTCGCCAAGCGCGTCCATCAGCCGCCGCACAATTTTATCCGCCGCACCACTCTCCATCATGCACATGCCGATCATCGCCGCCATGGCGATGACGAAGCCGATCTTCCCCACCAAGGTGCCGAATCCGGCCATGGCCCAATTGATCGACTGGGTGAAATGCGATGCGCCGGGATTATCAGACCAAAAACCGCCGGCCTTGGTTAGCTCCGGTAAATCCGGTGTGATCAATCCCACCAGCACCGCCCCGAGGATCAGCCCGAGAAAGGGGTGCAGACGGAGCTTAACGATGCTCAAGATGACAAAGACCACGCCGGCGGCGAGAATCCAAAATGGCGTGTAGTCGGGCGAGGCTGCGGCAAAAAATGTTTCCATGGCCAAATAGTGTTCTGCGAACACCAAAGGAAACGAGAAATGCCTCAGCGTGTCGATTTATTTTCCATCAAAATTTTCCGCCCAGCCTCGCACGAGATCGGGGAAAGCGCAGCCCTCGCAGGTGGCGGGAGCGTGGTCACAGAAATCACGGGTGATTTGGATGAGGCCCTGCTGAGCGGCCGCAGTGGCGAGACGGCGGGGGGTGCCAAAGAGGCGTTGGCGGGCGAGCTTGAGGATGGCGTTATCCTGCGAAGGGGGCCACGCGGCGTAGCGGGCAGTGATGCGGGATTGCATTTCAGGGTTTTCCCCGGCGACGGCTCGCGCATGGAACCACGGGAGGATGACGTTGATGGCGAGATCCGTCACGCGCGCGGTGCCGAGCAATGCGCAGGGCCTGGGCTGAGGCGGGCTGCGGAAGGTCCAGTGATGTTTCCAAAATGATTCCGGCTGCACGGCGAGCGTTTCAGTTAATGAAGGAGCAAGCTTGGTTTTGGGGAAATCGATGTGCAGCCACTGCTCCAGCCGCGCGGACAAGTCATCGCGCGCCAACCAATGAGCGAGCAAAGCGAGGCGGCGGATGGGATGATTGGCCGGACGCATGCCGCCAAAGCGCCAAACGGTTTTTGGGGAAATGATTTTCTCAAACGCATCGCGTTCGCGCCACCAGCAATCCCAAAGCGCCCGAAGGTGTTTGCGGGCTGCGGGCGTTTGTGCAGGTAAATTGTCGGTGAGCAATCCGCCCACGCCGAGCAAACGCGCCTGCCAGCCCATTGCGGTGGCAGTCCCGCTGGCGCGCAGTGCGGGCAGTTGGTCCGCGAGGTGTTGCATCGGCCACGTGTTATTCTTGTAACCGAGCGCTCGGAACAACCCGTGCCAAAGGGCACTTTCCCAACCGTGCCGTCGCGCGTGCCGGGCGAGGGCATCGGCCTTTTCCCCCAACCGCACGGCAGCCGCTTCACTGAGCAGTGTCTCTTGATGTTCAATTGTTAATTCAGTCAGCGGCGCGCGGCATTTGCCGGCAAACTGTAACGGCAACCACGGCTCCGCCGCCTCCCAATCAGCCAACTCAGCAAGTGGGGCGTCGATGTGAGGCTGCATGCGCAACGTGGGCAGGGCGGTCTTGGCGGGGCCATTCCAAATGACGTGAAAGATGACGCCTTCAAAAGCGGGATTAGTGTGGTGCCCGTGCGCGCGCCAATCGGCCCCGGTGGGATCCACTTCCACATCCCCGCAGGCGGGAACATCATCACCCACTTGGATGACGGCGCGCTGGAAATCCGGCCCGGCTTCGTGATTCCAAAAACCCGGATGCAACACCCGCACTGTGCGGCCATCGGTGGTTTGCAATGCCTCGCGCCGGAGGCGTTGGTGCTGCCAAATAGACTGCATCAGCCGTTCGGGCGGCGTGTCTCCGGCGGTCTCACGAACTTGCGCCGCCACAGATTGGGCGCGCCATTGTGAATAAAAGCTGCCTGTCATTCTATCGGCTTGCCGTTGCACGAGACTCATTTTTCTGCCAGATTGGCGTTGGACACTGCGCGCGCGGGGGTTGAATAAAAAACTAGTCTCTTGAAAAAAACCGTCAATATTATATTTGCACTTTTCGCACTGACAATGCACGCCACAGCGGCGGACGGCCCGAGGCGCGATGCGGTGGTGCGCGCGGTGGAAAAGGTCATGCCGGCGGTGGTGAATATCCGCACCGAAACGGTGATGGAAATCCGCGATCCCTTTGCAGAATTATTCCGTGATTATTGGAATCCGTTCCACTCTCAACCGCGCCGCAATGTACGCCACAGCCTCGGCTCGGGCGTGATCATTGATCCCGAAGGCTATTTGCTGACCAACGACCACGTGGTACGCCGCGCCACGCGCATCCAAGTGCGGCTCAGCGACGGACGCGAGCTGGAGGCCGAACGCGTGGCATACAATCAGCGCGCAGATTTGGCGTTACTCAAACTCAAGGCCAAGCCGGGCACGCGATTCAAGACCGTCGCCTTCGCGCGCGATGACGATTTATTGCTTGGCGAAACGGTGCTCGCGCTCGGCAATCCCTTCGGGCTCGGCGGCTCGGTCAGCCGCGGCATTCTCAGCAGCAAAGCCCGACGTGCGCCCGAGGCCAACGCCGTACTCGATGTGGCCAACTGGCTGCAAACCGACGCCGCCATCAACCCCGGTAACAGCGGCGGGCCACTGATAAATCTCGATGGCGAACTCATTGGCATCAACGTGGCCATTCATCGGCAGGGGCAGGGCCTCGGCTTTTCCATTCCCATCAAGCGCGTGAACGCGGCGCTCGGTGAATTTTTCACCCCGGAATATCTGCGCGGCCTCTGGCTGGGCGCGCGGGTGCGGGTGGATGGCGACCGCTTGCGGCTGGCGACCGTGGAACCGGGCAGCCCCGCCGCCACCGCCGGGCTTTCCGTCGGCGATACGGTGCTGGAAGTCAACGGGAAGGCAGTAGACGGGTTTGTGAACTGGGCCAAGGCCATCACTACAGGCGGTGCGGCCCAAAAAACAAACGCAGAGATTCGCATCTTTCGCGGCGGACGCGCACACCCTGTGACAGTCACGATGCAGCCGGAGGAAAAAGTGTTTAACGCCAAGCTCATCGAGCAACGCCTCGGCCTCACGGTACGGCCACTCACGCGCGCATTGGCAGAGCAAACGGGCCTTTCGTTTTTTGGCGGGTACTTAATCACCGCAGTGGAAGCCGATGGCCCGGGGACATTGGCGAAGCTGAAACACGGCGGCATCATCCGCGAAGTGAACGGACTTACGCCGCCCAACGTGGTGGCCTTTGCGCGGATGATCCGCGGATTGAAACGCGGCGAAGCCGTGCGACTGGGAGTCGTTTGGGAAGTGCGCCGCGGAGCATTCCTCCAACGGCGCAGCGGCGAAGCAACTTTGAAGGCACGATAGATGGCGGACGACACTCACGACATCCCCGCGCCCAAGCCGATGATTGAGGTGGAAAACCTCACCAAACTTTACGGCAGCCGTCCGGCAATTCGCGATATTTCCTTTACCGTGGGGCGCGGTGAGATTGTCGGTTTCCTGGGCCCCAACGGCGCGGGCAAAAGCACGACCATGCGCATCCTCTCCGGATTCCTAGCCGCCACCGAGGGCACCGTGCGTATCGCCGGCCACGACGTCGCCGGGGCTTCGCGGGAGGTGCGGCGGCGCGTGGGGTTTATGCCGGAAAATAATCCGCTGCACTCGGATATGCGTGTGCGGGAATATCTGAAATTTCGCGCGCGGCTCAAAGGGCTGGGGCGGCAAGCCAGCCGCGATCGCGTGGATGCGGTGATCGAACAATTCGACCTCACCGATGCCGCGCGGCAAATGATTGGCGAACTTTCCAAGGGCTACCGCCAACGCGTTGGCTTGGCCGATGCACTGGTACACGAGCCGGCCGTCATTATTCTCGATGAACCCACCATTGGACTCGATCCGCATCAAGTGCGCACCGTGCGGCAGTGTATTAAACAGCTCGCGGAAAATCATACGGTATTGATCTCATCGCACATTTTGCCCGAGGTGGAAGTGACGTGTTCCCAACTGATGATTTTTCACGAAGGACGCGTGGTGGCAGCAGACACTCCGGCCAATTTAGAGCGCAAGCTGGGTGGGCAGCAGCGCATCACCGTGGAGCTGGAAGCGGAGCCGGATGTTTTGGAAACGGCTTGGGAAGAAATGGCCGAAGTGGAACACCACCGCATCACGCCGGCGGAAGGGCGCTTCCAGCGCTGCCGGCTAACGCCGCGCGACGGGCTTGATTTACGTTCGGAAATTGCCGCGCTTGCGCGCACGCGTGGCTGGCCGTTGCGCGAACTCACGCGTGACCGCCACACGTTGGAGGATATTTTTGTGCATATCACACGAAGGGAGGAAGACTAATGGGCACGTTGATCACCCTCACACGGCGCGAATTGGCAGGGCATTTTTTGTCCTTCCGCGGCTATGTGATTTTGGCGGGCGTACAGTTTTTGCTGGGGCTGAGTTTGTTGCTCATTGTGGACACGCTGAACAACCGGCCATTTGATTTGCCGATCACAGAAAAATTCCCAAGCACGGGGTTGTTTTGGCTGGTGCTGCTGCTGGTAACGCCGGTGATCACGATGCGCACCTTCGCCCGCGAGAAATCCACCGGCACATTTGAAACGCTGATGACCACGCCGGTGAGTGACCTGCAAGTGGTGCTGGCAAAATTCGGCGGCGCATTCGGTTTTTATTTACTGACATTTTTGCCAATGGCGGCATTTCCGTTCATCCTTAAACACTATGCGGCGGTATTTCCGCAGGTGGATGCCGGGCCGGTAATGAGCACATTTCTGGGGATCGCGTTGATTGGTTCATTTTATATGGCGCTGGGGTGCTTCACCTCCAGCCTCACGCGCAGCCAAATCGTCGCGGCAATGACGAGCTTCACGCTGGGTACTGGAATTTTTATGATCGGGTTACTGGGAGAAATCAGTCCGCCCACCGACACCCCAATTTACACCGCGCTGCGACACATTTCGGTGCTGGAACACATGAAGGATTTTTCCTCGGGCATCATCGATTCGCGGCACGTGATTTTTTACCTGAGCCTCACCGCCGTGTTTTTGTTCCTCACCTGCCAATCCATCGGCAGCCGACGCTGGAAATAAATGAGCACACCTGGAAATGAAAGTTACTCGACCGGCCGCCGTTGGAGCGGTTGGATCAACTGCGCGCTGGCGGTGCTCTCGGTATTAGCGCTGGCGGCGATGGCCAATTACCTGTCGTTTCGGAATTATTCCCGAACGTCAGTGGCGGAAAATATCGACCTCAATTTTTCCTCGCGCACTGAGGTGATGCTGCGGCAGCTGGACAACACCGTGACCGTGACGGTGTTTTATGACGAGGAAGAATCCACGAGAGTGCTGGTGCTGGAACTGTTAAAAAAATATCAACACGCCAATCCGCTCGTGCGCTTTACGACGGTCAATCCGTTACGCGAACCAGCCCGCGCACGGGACGTGATCCGTCGCTGTCGACTCCCGGCGCAGGCGCGCAATTTGGTGATCTTCGAGGCCAATCAACGCATGCAAATTATCACTCACGGACAGCTCACCAAAATGGATGTGTCCGGCCGAACTCCGAAAGGTGAATTGGTGTTTAAACGCACGGCGTTTCTTGGCGAATTACATTTTACCTCCGCGATCAATGCGGTGTCGAATCCGGTGGTGCCGCAGGTGTATTTTCTCACCGGCCACGGTGAGCATAGCCCCACGAACACGGGCAGTGCCGGCTACACGAAATGTCTGCGGCTGTTGACTGACCTCGGTGCGGTGGCTTCCCCGCTTCAGCTTAATCGCAACACGGGCATCCCGACCGATTGCCGGTTGCTGGTGCTGGCCGGACCGCGCACGGAAATTGGTTCCACAGAGCGCACCAAGCTGGAGCAATATTTGCAAAATGGCGGGCGCATGATGGTCTTACTCAACCGCGATTCACGCGCGGGCCTGGAATATTTACTCGAACGCTGGGCGGTGACCGCGCACAACGATGTGATCCTCGATCCCGAAAATACTTTGGGCGATGGTACTTTGCGTGTGCGACAATTCATGCCGCATCCCTCCGTGCGCGCGTTGCAAAAAGGAGAACTCGCGGTGCGGCTTCTGATGCCACGCGGAGTGGAAGCGAACACTCACAGCGCGCTGGCCGCAGAAGGGACCCAAGCCACAACATTGATGGTTACCGGCCCCACCGCCACCGCGCGGGAAACCAGCGCCCGCGGGTCGGCAGACGTAACTCGCACAGGTTCTCTGTCGGTGGCGGTGGCGGTGGAAAAGGGTGCCATCCCGGGCGTACAGGCACAAAATGCCACACGGCTTACGCGGCTGGTGGTGGTGGGCGACTCCGCGTTCTTGCGAAATGACCGCATGGATACGGACGCCAATCGCGAGTTTGCCTGGCACACGATCAACTGGCTGCTCAACCGCGCCTCGCTGCTCAAGGGCATCGGGCCCAAGCCCATTCGCGAATATCGATTTGAATATACCAAACCTCAAAAACACCGAATGTTCGCGCTGCTGCTGGGCATTCTGCCCGCCGGCACGTTGTTACTGGGCGCAATGGTGTGGCTGCGAAGGCGAGCCTGAATGAACCCATGATTACGAAACAAACAATGTGGCTGCTGGGCGCGGTAGTGGTGATGTTCGGCTATATTTGGGCCTTCGAACACGAAGCGGCGCCGAGCCCTTCCGAGGTGCCGGAGCTTTGGGGAGCGTTCAAGCCCAACGATATTCGCGCCGTGCGCATCACTTATGGCACTCACTCTTTCCGCCTCGAACATGATGCCGGCCAATGGCGATTCACCGAACCGATGCACTATCCCGCACAAGCCGAGCCGGTGCAGGCGCTGCTACAAGCGTGTGCGGCACTGACCGCCACCGATTATTTGAAGCTGGGCGAAGTAAGCCATTTATCTGAATTCGAACTGGCCCCACCCAAAGTCATCCTTCGCCTGGAACGCGATCGCGGCAATCCACTGGAGCTGCGGCTGGGCAGTGAAGTGCTGTTGAGCCAATCCATTTACGCACAATCCTCAGGCAACGATGGGGTGTTTGTTTTGCCCAAAGAATTTCTAAATTATTTTCCGGCAGGCAATCATGTGTGGCGCGATCGCCGGGTGTTTCATCTCAGCCAACGCGAATCAAAAATCGATACGGTGATGATGCGCAACGGCCCCCTGCGGATGACACTTAATCGCCCGGCCACCAACCGAACGTGGAGCGTCACCCAGCCCAAACCGGTGAAGCGCGGCAACAGCCCATATATCCAGCAAGTGCTCACGCAATTATGGCAATGGGAAGTACAGCATTTTGTCCCGGATCAGCACGCGGCCCAACTCGGAGCGTTTGGCTTACGCCCGCCCGCGGCGGAGCTGGAACTGCGGCAAGGCACCAACCGCTTGGCTTGGGTGCAGTTCGGCCACAGCCCCACCAACCAACCGGGGCTGGTCTACGCGCGACTGATGGATCATTCCAACGTGGTCATCGTTGCCCGCGCTGAATTAGAGCCGCTCCGATCCAAGGATTGGACTTTTTGCGACCGCCACCTCGCCAGCCGGTTTGTGCCCAGCGAACTCGCCCGCACCGAAGTGATGGCCAACGAGCCCTTCACCCTCACGCAAAATACCAACGGCGTGTGGAGCCTGACCGCGCCCGCGCCACTGCCGGCGGATCAGGAACTGGTGTTTGAATTACTCAAAAATCTCGGCCGACTTCAGGCCGTGGATCGCGCCGCGGAAGTGGTAGCCAACTTCGGCGAATACGGCCTCGCCCAGCCGAGCGCCCGTTTTACCCTGCGCAATCGCGGCGGCACGAACACGATCCGCTCGCAGATTTCGTTCGGTTCACCCGTGAACAATAGCGACCAACTGTACGCCCGCCGCCACGACGAGGACACCGCCTACACCGTGGCCCGCGCCGATCGCCAGCGGTTGCCTTCGTGGTCGTATCAAATGCGCGACCGGCAGTTGTGGCATTTCACAGGCAAGGACGTAGTTAAGTTTACCATAACCCTCGGCGATAAAATAGCCACGCTCGAGCGCAATAACGCAGGCCAATGGACGCAACCGGGGCTGCAGCTTTCCGCAAAGGAATCCGGTGCAATCAATCTGGCGATCGATCAACTCGGGCGATTCAAGGCCCGCGACTGGACCGCGCGCGGTGATGACAAGCGCGGGGTGTACGGAATTCTTGAAGAGAAAAAATTGCTAACGTTGCAGCTCCGGCGTGGTGGTGAAACGGTTGAACGCAAACTGGAATTCGGTCGGCGATCCCCCAGGCGCAACCCCTATGCGATGGCCACGGACCCGTTGAAACAGGAACCGGTGGTGTTTGAGTTCCCCACGGAAATTTTTGAAAACGCGGTGTTCGACCTCTTCAAGCTCACGCAAACGCGTTAGTCGCTTTATCGCCTGGAACGCTTCGCTCTGAGTTGGGCTGCGGAGTAAAGGATCGCTTGGTTGAGCGCTTTCGCTTCGTCTTCGGTCATATCGCCACCTTCTTCGAGTCGCTTCTCGGCTTTGGCCAAAGCTTCCTCGGCGGCGGCTTCGTCGACGTTGGCGCTGTCGATTGCATTGTCGGTGAGGATGGCGACGTGGTCGCCTGTGATTTCGGCGAAGCCTTCGCCAATGGCCAAAATTTCTTCCGCGCCGCTGCGTTTGACGACGAGTTCGCCGGCTTGCACTTTGGTCATCAACGGAACGTGGTTCGGATAAATGCCCGTCTCGCCCTCGCTGCCGGGGAGGGTGACCATATCCACATCCTCGGAGTAAATAACTGACTCCGGGGTGACGATTTCAAGTTTGAGCGTGTCGGCCATTTTGAAAACGGTTTAACAATTAGTCCTGAATTTCGTCGATGCCGCCCTTCATATAGAAATTACTCTCCGGCACATCGTCGTGTTTGCCATCAAGAATTTCCGCGAAGCCTTTGATGGTATCCGCCACATCCACCTGTTTACCAGGGGTGCCGGTGAACACTTCCGCCACACTGAAGGGCTGCGAAAGGAAGCGCTGAATTTTGCGCGCGCGGAACACGGTTTGTTTGTCCTCCGGCGAAAGCTCGTCCATTCCGAGAATGGCAATGATGTCCTGCAATTCCTTGTAGCGTTGCAGCACCGCCTGCACGCCGCGCGCCACGCGGTAATGTTCGTCGCCCACGATGTCGGCAGTAAGCGCCAGCGAAGTCGAGGCCAGCGGATCGACCGCAGGATAAATGCCCAGCTCGGCGATGGAACGCTCCAGCACAACCGTGGCATCCAAGTGCGCAAAAGTCGTAGCCGGGGCGGGGTCAGTCAAATCATCCGCCGGCACGTAAACCGCTTGGAATGAAGTGATGGAACCTTTCTTCGTCGAGGTGATGCGTTCCTGCAAATCGCCCATCTCGGCGGCGAGCGTGGGCTGATAACCCACGGCCGACGGCGTACGACCGAGCAGCGCGCTCACTTCGGAACCGGCCTGCGAGAAGCGGAAAATGTTGTCGACGAAGAGCAGCACGTCCTGATTTTTTTCGTCGCGGAAATATTCCGTCACCGCCAGCGCCGAGAGCGCCACGCGCAAACGCGCGCCGGGCGGTTCGTTCATTTGGCCGTACACCAGCCCAATCCGCGAACCGGGCGCGAGCACCGGCAAACCGCGCTCATTATATTTCGTGTGACCATTTTCATCCTTCTCGGTTTTGATGACGTCGGCCTCAATCATTTCGTTGTAGAGATCATTGCCCTC